>QZKQ01000135.1 GCA_003599535.1 Candidatus Zixiibacteriota bacterium
AACCTTCCGCGACCTATCGGCCATCGAAGTGCTGCGCAAGGAGCTGGAGCAGAGCTACAGCTTCGAGGACATCATCTCCAAGAGCCCGGCCATGCTGAAGCTGTTCGCCATCCTGCCGGACGTGGCCGAGAGCGATTCCACGGTGCTGATCCAGGGGCCTTCAGGCAGCGGCAAGGAGCTGTTCGCGCGGGCCGTGCACAACCTCTCGAGCCGTCGCGGCAAACCCTACGTGGTGATCAACTGCGGCAACCTGCCGGTGACGCTGTTCGAGTCGGAGCTGTTCGGGTACGTCAAGGGGGCCTTCACCGACGCCAAGCGGGACAAGGCGGGCAAGATATCCACCGCCCAGGGGGGGACGGTGTTCTTCGACGAGGTGGGGGACCTGCCCTTCCCCACCCAGGTGAAGCTCCTGCGACTGCTGCAGCACCACGAGTACGAGCCGGTGGGGGGGGTGCATCCGGTGCAGGCGAACATCCGGGTGGTGGCGGCCACCAACCGCGACCTGAAGCGCATGGTGGCCAAGGGGCGCTTCCGCGAGGACCTGTACTTCCGGCTGGCGGTGATCCGCTTCGAACTGCCTTCCCTGAAGGAGCGGCGGGAGGACATTCCCTACCTGGTGGACAACTTCATCCGGCGGCTGAACGCGCGCAAGGGAAAGAACCTGGCGGGGGTCAGCCCGCGAGCCATGGAGGCGCTGATGCAGCACGACTATCCCGGCAACGTGCGCGAGCTGGAGAACATCCTGGAATACGGGTACGCGGTGTGCCGGGGACGAATCATCGAGATTGAGCATCTGCCGGGGGAAATCCAGGCGCTGACGGGGGCGCGGGAGGCGGCGGGGCCTCTGCCGCAGCTCCACCCCCTGCGGCGGTTGATGGACGAGGAGGCGGCGATCCGGCAGGCGCTGGAGCGGAACGGGGGAAACCGGACGGAGGCGGCGCGGGAGCTGGGGGTGAACCGTTCGACGCTGTGGCGGAAGATGAGGCGGTACGGGATGGGGGGTGGGTGATAGATCCTTTCCCCAGCCATGAATGGCCCGGTGCCCCACCGCTTGCGGTGGGATCAGCGCAGTCCGACCCCGCCCGGAAATGAATTTCCGGGCTAATTTGTTTCGATCCCGCTGAAGCGGGATGTTCTTACGTCCTGTCCCGCAGGGACCGCTGCGTGGTTGGACTGAAGCAGAGTAGCCCGGGAATTCATTCCCGGGCGAGGCAAGCAGCCTTTTCACTAGGACTGAAGGACAGCAGCCCAGCCTTTTCAAGGCTGGGGGAGAGAAGCCGCGTTTCTTATCCTGTCCCACCGTGCCTCCACCCGTTGCGTAAATCGCAACACTCTGCACCACTTCCCTGTTGCAATCCCCCTTTGCGTTGCATGATTCGCAACGCCGGCAAGGGGGATTTGGCGCTCTTCTAACGGAATATCCGTGACTTAGGATTTCCGGCCCGGTTTCTGTATAGGGAAATTACCGTAGAGTGACGCAACGCTTTTCCCGGGATATCCTTGAGCGACGCATACCGACATCTGCCCGGCGAGCTGGAAGACGGCCGCTGGGTCACCCGCGTGGTGATCTCCTGCTTCGGCGAGGAGGTCGCGCCGTTGTTCAACGCGGCGCGGCGCTTCCGTTACTGGGAGATGGCCGACGGCGAGGCGCGCCGCTACCGGGAGTTGACGGCGGAAGAGCCGGGGGCGCTGCTGCGCATCCGCCTGCTGCGCGAGGTGCGGGCTCACGTGCTGATCTGTAACGGCATCGAGCAGAGCGTGCGGCAGATGCTGGAGGCAGACGGGTATCGGGTGATCAACGGAGTGCTGGGGTCGGCCGCCGACGCGCTGTTCGGTTTCCTGGCGGGGCAGATCGCGGTGCGCCCGCCGGAGACTTCCGAGCCGGAACCGGTGCAGCCGCACACCGCCGACCTGGTGGCCTGGACGGAGCAGTTGTTCCGCCAGCGGGGCTGGGAGATACGCCGGGTGCAGCAGAAGAACCTCTACCCCATTGACCTGCTGGCTACGCGATCCTGCCCCGTGTGCCGCAAGGGGGTGCGGGTGGCGGTCTGCTGCGGGGCGCACGCCTACCAGGTGGACGAGGAGATCCGGGAGCTGAACCGGGTCAGCGCGTCGGGCTACCACGCCCGGGTATACGTCCACCATGCCGTGCCCGGCGTGGCGCGCACCTGCCGTGATTTTAGCATCGAACTACTGGACCCCGACGATTTCAGCGCCGGACTGGGCCACCGGGCCGGGCCGCTGCCGCCCCTGAAGGGCCGGATCGCGGGGCATGATCAATTGAGAGAGTCCTGATTCGACGGTAGCCATGAAAGTGAATCCCTTATCCCCCGAGGAGAGGCAGAAGGCCTTCGCCAATTCCAAGAAGCCGGAGGTGGTTCGCCGCCAGCAGTTGCCGGTGCAGTACCACGTCGAGGATCACGATCTGCAGGATCGCCCCCGCCGCTTCCTGGAAGCCTTCGCCGCCATCCTCAAGCACACCAACTACCGGCCCGCCCTGGAGCATTACGTGCGGGTCAGCGCCAAGTGCTCGCGCTGCACCACGCACTGCCAGGTTTACCTGGCCACGGGCGACCCCCGCGACGTCCCCTGCAACCGCTCGGAGCTGCTGCTCTGGGTTTACCGCCGGCACTTCACCGTGGCCGGGGTGCTGCGGGGGAGGCTGACCGCCGATCCGGGCCTGACCGACGAGCATATCCAACGCATGGCGGCTTCCTTCTACGACTGCACCGCCTGCCGCCGCTGCCATTTCGAATGCCCCCTGGGGGTGGATCACGCGCTGATCACTCACCTGGGGCGCTACATCCTGTCGGAGATCGGCATCGCGCCGCGGGCCCTGGTGGTCAGCGTGCGCGAGCAGTTGATCGGGGCTTCCGGGAACACCTCCGCCATTCCCGTCCCGGCGCTGCTGGACACCCTGGAATTCCTGTCCGACGACATGAAGGAGGAGAAGGGAGTTGACATCCCCTTCCCCATTGACCAGGAGGGGGCAGAATACCTGTTCCTGCCGGCAGTGTCCGACTTTCTGATGGAAGCCGACACCCTGATGGGCAATGCCGCCGTGTTCGCCGCCACGGGCGACCGGTGGACCGTGGGCACCGGCTATTTCGACGGCATCAACTATGGCCTGTTCTACAGCGACCAGGTGTTGGAGAAGGTGCTGCTGAAAATCAAGGCCGAGGCCGAGCGCCTGAAGGTGAAGAAGATCCTGATCGGCGAATGCGGGCACGCCTCGCGCACGGCCAAGTTCTTCTACCCCACTTACTGCGGCGGCAAAGAGGCGTTGCCGGTCATCAACATCATGGAGTACACCTGGCAACGGTGGAAGGAAGGCCGGATCAAACTGAATCCCGACGTCATCACGGAAAAGGTCACCTACCACGACCCCTGCAACATCGCCCGGCCGGGGTGGATCGTGAACCAGCCCCGGGAGCTGCTGAAGGCCTTCTGCCGCGACTACGTGGAGATGACTCCGGGCGGCCGCGACAACATCTGCTGCGGGGGCGGGGGCGGCACCGTGTCCATCGACGAGATCCGTCCCTACCGAACCATCGTGGGAGGCCGGGCCAAGGCTGAGCAGATCCGGGCCACCGGGGCCAAGTACGTGGTCGCGCCCTGCGCCAACTGCAAGAAGCAGCTGCGCGAGCTGGTGGAAGACAACGGCATTGACTGCGAGATCGTGGGGCTGCACGACCTGCTCTACAAGGCCATCGTTTTCGATAAACAAGGTTAGGAGGATTCCCCTTGCAGGCATGGATCGAATTCGGCCAGGGGCCGCTGTTCCGCTTCGCCTTCGTCTTGATGGCCCTGGGCCTGGCGCGGATCTTCGTGCTGACCCTGGTCAACGTCGCCGAAGCGTACCGCCGCAACCCCGACAAGATCATCAACTACCGGGAAGTGTTCAACAAGACCGTCGCCTGGTTCATCCCGGCCGGCCGGCTGTGGCGCAAGCGACCGGTGTACAGCCTCGTGTCGTTCCTGTTTCACGCCGGCCTGATCCTGGTGCCGCTGTTCCTGGCGGCGCACGTGAGCCTGTGGCGGCAGTCCACCGGCTTCGGCTGGTTTTCCCTGCCCCAGGGGCTGGCCGACGCCCTGACCCTGATCGCCCTGGCCGGCGCGCTGATCCTGTTCCTGATGCGAGCGTTCTACGCCCCGGCGCGGGCCCTAAGCCGCCGGCAGGACTACGCCTGGCCCCTGCTGCTGGCGGTCCCCTTCCTCACGGGGTACTTGATGGTCAACGTTTCGGTAAGCGCCTCCGGGTACCAGTGGATGATGCTGCTGCACCTCTATTCGGCGGCCCTGATCATGATCCTGATCCCCTTCACCAAGATCGCTCACTGCATCCTGGCGCCGCTGTCGCAGGTGGTCACGGCGGTCAGTTGGAAGTTCCCCGCCGGGGCCGGCGACCGGGTGCTGGAGACGCTGGGGCTGGAGGATCGGCCCACCTGGGTGGACAAGCCGCGGCTGGGCATCGAACGGGAGATGACGCGTGAACTGCCGGAAGTGAAGCCGGCGGAGAAGGAAGCCAAAGCCTCATGAAAGCGATTCTGACCGACACCACCCTGTGCATCGGCTGCCGGGATTGCGTGGTGGCCTGCCGCAAGGCCAATGCCCTGGAACCGGAAGTGCCGCGCCGCTGGGAAACCCGCGACGGCCTGTCGGCGCGCAACTGGACCAGCATCGTGGAACGGCCCGGCCCGGTGTACGTGCGCAAGCAATGCCGCCACTGCCTGGAACCGGCCTGCGCCTCCGCCTGCCCCGTCGGCGCCCTGCGCCGCACGCCGGAAGGTGCGGTGGTCTATGACGGATCCAAGTGTATGGGCTGCCGCTACTGCATGATGGCCTGCCCCTACGGTATCCCCCGCTACGACTGGGACCTCGCCGTGCCCTACGTGCGCAAGTGCATCCTGTGTTACGACCGCCTGAAGGAGGGCAAGCAGCCGGCCTGCACGGAGATCTGTCCCACCGAAGCCACCATCTTCGGCGACCGCGAGGCGCTGCTGCAGGAAGCCCGCCGCCGCATTCGTGAAAATCCCGGCCGCTACGCGGACAAGATCTGGGGCGAAACCGAAGTGGGCGGCACCTCCGTGTTCTACATTTCCGACGCCGATTTAAGCTTCCTGACCCGGGGCCGGGAACTGGCCCAAACCCCCATGCCGGCGCACACCGCTTCGGCCATGCATGCCGTGCCCTTCGCCTTTTTCGGCATGGCCGCAACCATGGCGGGAATCTCCTGGATCATCGGCCGGCGCATGGACTTGCAGCAGAAATCTCCGGAAGACAAAAAGGACGACGACCATGAATAGGGTCCGCAATTTCAAACTGTTTCTCTGGGCGCTGCTGGGGCTGGGAGCGGCGGTGGGCACGGCCCGCTTCATGTTCGGCCTGGGGGCCACCACCAACCTGTCCGACGCCGTCCCCTGGGGCCTGTGGATCGGCTTCGATGTCATGAGCGGCGTGGCCCTGGCGGCGGGCGGCTTCGTGCTGACGGCCACGGTCTACATCTTCCGCCTGGAGCGCTTCCACGGCATCGTGCGCGCCGCGGTGCTGACCGCCTTCCTGGGCTACGTGGCGGTGGCTGTAGGACTGCTCTTCGACCTGGGTCTGCCCTGGAACATCTGGCACATGATCATCTTCTGGAACCCGCATTCGCCGCTGTTCGAAGTCGGCTGGTGCGTGATGCTCTACCTGACCGTGCTGCTGCTGGAGTTCTTCCCGGTGCCGGCGGAATCCTTCTCCGGGCTGGCGAAGGTCCGCAACTTCCTGGTGAAGCTGCGCCTGCCCCTGGTCATCGCCGGAATTTCCCTGTCCACCCTGCACCAGTCGTCCCTGGGGTCGCTGTTCCTGATCATGCCCTACCACGTGCACCCGCTGTGGTATTCGCCCATCCTGCCGGTGATCTTCTTCCTCTCGGCCATCGCCCTGGGACTTATGATGGTCACTTTCGAAGGGCTGATTTCATCGTACCTGTACCGCCGGGCGCCGGAGACCGATATCCTGGCCAAACTGGGCGCGGCGGCGCGTTGGGTCCTGCTGCTGTACCTGGGGGTGCGCTTCACCGACCTGGCGGCGCGGGGGCAGTTGGGGCACCTGGCCGATGGCGGGTGGCAGGTCACCCTGTTCTGGATGGAAATCGCCCTGTCGGCGGCGATCCCCGCCGCCCTGCTGTTCATCCCCCGGGTGCGCCACAGCCTGGCGGGCCTGTGGATCGTGGCGCCCATGGCGGTGACCGGCATCGTCTTCAACCGTATCAATGTGGGCGGCCTGGTGCACCAGCAGCGCGGGGAAACGCTGTACCTGCCGGCCTGGACGGAGATTGCCATCAGCGCGGCAGTGGTGGCGGCAGCGGCCCTGGCCTTCCTCTACTTCGTGGAAAAATTCCACGTGTGGGAACGGCGGCCGCAGGACCCGGAAGCCGCGCCCGCGGCGCTGCCCCGGTTCGACGTCGCCAGCTTCGCCTCCCTGGGATCCC
Organism: Candidatus Zixiibacteriota bacterium; assembly: GCA_003599535.1. Lineage (GTDB taxonomy): Bacteria > Electryoneota > B3-LCP > B3-LCP > B3-LCP > SURF-9. The sequence goes on from QZKQ01000135.1 coordinate 6,473, forward strand.
CCCTGGTGCGTTCCCGAACCCTCTATTCGCTGGCCTTCGTATTCGCCGCAGCCTTCGGCTTTTCCCTGCTGTCGGGGGAGGCGCTGTCCAGCCGGGGGGTGGACCCCGCGCCGGTGGAAGAGGCGCGCGGCGGGGACACCCTGTGGATTGACGGCAATCTGGATGGTTTCGGCACGGCCTTTGCCCACCGGAGGCACGTGGAACGTCTCGGCGGCGATTCCACCTCCTGCGCCCTGTGCCATCACCTGAATGTGCCCCGGGACCGCCAGTCGGGGTGCTACAGTTGCCACCGCGACATGTACAGCGTCAGCGACGCCTTCGGCCACGACCGGCACGCCTCGCCCGCCGGCGCCGCCCTGGGCTGCTTCGACTGCCACGCGCCGGACGCGGTCAAGTCCGCCCAAAGCGCGAAGGAATGCGCCGACTGCCACAAGGACCTGATCCCGGCGGGGGCGGTCATCGAAGTGGAGGATTACCAGGCAGCGGGCTACACCGAGGCCATGCACCAGGTCTGCCTGGGGTGCCATCAGCAGCAGGCCGAGGCGGTGGAAAAACCGGACCTGCCCCGCTGCGGTACCTGCCACCGCGAACACAAGCTGCTGGTGGACGATCCGCTCCTGGCGCAGCGCTACCAGCGGCTGGAAAGCCGGGGCGTCATCGTGCCGGAAGTCCTGGAAGAGCATTTTCAGGGGATTCGCCTGGCCGCGTTGCCCCAGGAACCGGTAACCCAGATTGACGAGCCGTAACATGCCGCAGAAGAGACTGGAAGAACTACTGAAGCGCGAGCTGTTCGATATTCTCCCCTTCGGGGTGGCGGCCATTGACCGCGACCGGCGCATCGTGACCGCCAACCCCTACTTCGAAGAGTATTTCGGTGAATGGCGGGGCAAACTCTGCCACGAGGTGTGCAAGGGCCGCCCCGAACAGTGCGCCGAATGCCAGGCGGAGCTGACCTTCGCCGACGGCCTGCCCCGGGTATCGGACGCGACCGGCATTGACCGCCACGGCCGCACCTGCCATTATGTGGTCCACGTGGCTCCCCTGCACGGGGAAAACGGCGAGGTGCAGTACGTGGTGGAGATGACCACGGACATGACCGAAACCCGCCTGCGGCAACGGGAATACAACCTGCTGTTCGAACGGGTTCCGTGCTTCGTCACCATCATTGACCGGAATTACCGCATCGTGCGGGCCAACGAGAAGTTCCGCCAGACCTTCGGGGAAGCCGCCGGCAAGCCCTGCTACGAGGCCTACAAGGATCGCAGCGAGCCCTGCCCCGAATGCCCCGCGGCGCTGACCTTCCAGGATCACCAGGAGAGGAATGTGCAGCAGACCGGGGTGACCAAGGAAGGGAAAGAGACGCACTACGTGGTCACCACCGCGCCGCTGTCCCGCGGCTCCGGGGAGGTGGCCCACGTGATCGAAATCTGCGCCGACATCACCCAGATCAAGCAGTTGGAGCGGGAGATGCTGGAGGCGGAACGGCTGGCGGCGGTGGGGCAGACCGTGGCCGGGCTGGCCCACACCATCAAGAACCTGCTGATGGGACTGGAAGGGGGGATGTACATGCTGGACAGCGGCCTGCGCCGGGGCGACGCCGAGCGCCTGGGAGAAGGCTGGGAAGTCTTGCAGCGCAACTTCGACAAGACCGTGACCCTGGTCAAGGATTTCTTAAGCTTCTCCAAGGGGCGCGCCCCCGAGCTGCGGTCAACCAATCCCAACCGGCTGGCCGGGGAGGTGGTGGAGCTGTACCGCGACGCCGCCGCCCGCCAGGGAGTGGAACTGGTTCTCGAGGCGGGGCCGGAAGTGAAACGCGCGCTGCTGGACCGCGACGGCCTGGAAGCCTGCCTGACCAACCTGGTATCCAACGCCATTGACGCCGCCATGACCCGGGAGGAGCCGGGAGCCCGAGTGGTGGTCCGCACCCGGGAGGAGGGCGAGGCGTTGATCTTCGAGGTGGAAGACAACGGCTGCGGCATGGACTGGGAGGTGCGGCAGAAGGTCTTCACCACGTTCTTCACCACCAAGGCCGACCGCGGCACCGGCCTGGGGCTGCTGACCACCCGCAAAATCGTGCAGGAGCACGGCGGCAGCATGGCGGTGGAATCCGACCCGGGCACGGGTTCACTGTTTCGTATCCGCCTGCCGCGGCCGCGGCTGAAGATGATCGCCGAACAGATTGCCCGGGAAAAGAAACCTTCCCCGGCTGCTTAACTTAATTGAAGGAACCCGCCATGGCAAACCTCAAACGCGTGCTGGTGGTGGATGACGAACCGGACGTGCGCCGCTATCTGCGCACGGCCCTGGAAGACGCCGGTTTTCTGGTGGAAACGGCCTCGGACGGGTACGAGGCGTTGGAAAAGCTGAAAGCCGATCCCCCCGACCTGATCTCACTGGACCTGGTCATGCCCCGGCATTCGGGGGCCATGTTCCACCGCGAGCTGCTGAAGAACCGCCAGTGGGCCAAAATTCCGGTGCTGATCGTTACCGGGCACGCCCGCGACGACCTGGGCCGGGCCGACCTGGAGGAGCTGACCATGTCGGGGCCGGGGGTGTACCTGGAAAAACCGGTCAGCCCCCCGGCCTACGTGGATGCCGTGCGCCGCCTGCTGGGCCTGGAAACCCAAGAACCGCAGCTCTCGACCGACGACGAGTACCGCCTGCGCCTGGAACTGTTAAGCCGCCTGGGCAAAGCCGACGCCTCCACCCTGAAACGGGCTCTGGACGCCATCAAAAAGCAAGACCACTAAGGAGATAGATATGGAAGGCAAGAAAATTTTAATCGTGGACGACGAGCCCGACGTGGTCGCCTACCTGACCGCGTTCCTGACGGATAATGGGTTCGCCGTGCGCACCGCCCGGGACGGCCGGGACGGCATGGAGCAGGTGCGCGCCGAACGGCCCGACCTGATCACCCTGGACATCAACATGCCGGAGGAGTCCGGGGTGCGCATGTACCGCCACCTGCAGGAAGACCCGGAGCTGAAGGGCATCCCGGTGTTCATCGTCACCGGCATTTCGGGCAGCTTCAAGGGGTTCATCGAGACCCGCCGCCAAGTATCGCCCCCGGCCGGCTACTTCGAGAAGCCCATTGACCGGCAGCAGCTCCTGGACAAGGCTCGGGAAGTGCTGAGCCACTGACCGTCGAATCACCTGTCGCACCGCCGCCACACCCCGGGAGGGTACCCCGAGGGGCGGCGGCGCGCGCTATTGAAAAATATTTAACAATTCTCGAAACCCAGCTTCCCCGGTTCCAGTACAAGGAGCATGAAGCGGTTCCGTCCCCTCCTGCCTTGGCTGGCCTGCCTGCTGGTAGCCAGCCTGACCCTGGCGGCCACCCACGAGGCTGCTTTGGATCTGCTGCGCCCGGCGCACGCGGATCATGAGGCCGAAGCGGAGGCGGGACCCTGCCACCACGGCGATGAAGGCTCCTGCGCCTGCGCCTGCCACGCCCCGTCCGAAGCGCCCCTGCCGTACCTCACCTTCGTCTCCCATCCGTTGATTGCCTATCTGTCCACCACCCCTGCGGCACTCTGCCGCTCCGTCGTCCTGGACCGCCCCGACCGGCCCCCTGAGAGTCCCCTCGCCTAACACCAACAGTCACATCTCTCTTCCGAATATTTCCCAGTAGAACCGCCATGTCTCTGTGCGGCGGCCGCGCCGCTTACGGCTGCGGCCTCCCTCGATCTTACGGGAAAGGCACATTCATGCTACATCTCCGCATCCGCGGGATTGGGCTGCTGCTCCTGCCGGCCCTGCTGGCCTGCGGCGCGGCGGCCGCCGATACCCTCTCCGTGTCAGAGGCGGTGCGCCGGGCACGGGAAGTTCACCCCGAAACCCAGCGCGCCGCGGCCGCGATTTCGGCCGCTCGAGGCGAATTCTGGACGGCCCTCTCCCCCCCACCCCCAGCCGCCGGAGTGGAATATGAACTGATCCCTCCGGGGGAGGGACTCGAGGAGTACGGGGAACGCACCTTCAGCCTCAGCCAGGAACTGGAATTCCCCCTGAAGACGGTTTGGCGAGGCCGGCAGGCCGGCCGCGCCGTGGCCCGGGCGCGGGCGGAAGCACAGGGAATGATGCTCGAACTGGAGGCGGCCGTGCGCCAGGCCCATCTGGAAGCTTGGGCCGCCGACGAGCGGGTCCGCATCCTGGAGGAATCCGCCGCGACGGCCGAAACTTACGCCGAACAGATCGGGCGCATGGCCGAAGCGGGCGAGACTTCCCCCCTGGAGGCCCGCCGGGCGCAGGTGGAAGCGCTGCAGGAAGGGCAGGCCCTGGAGCGCGCCCGCCGCACCCAGGCCGCCGCCCGCAACCGCCTCTCCCACTGGACCGGAATCGAACTGGACGGCCAAGCCCTGGCGGCGCCCCCGGAGGCGGCGGCGCCGGAAACCCTGGCAGTCCCTGCGAGCAACCCCGAACTGCAGGCGCTGCAGGCCGATCTGGAGGCGGCCGGGCACGGATTGACCCTGGCCGCCCTGGGCTGGCTGCCCGACCTGGCGGTGGGCTATTCGCGCAAGCGCGTCCCCGCCGAGCCGGATCCGGATTTCTGGGGCCTGGAAGCCGGGGTGACGCTGCCGCTGTGGTTCTGGCTGGGGGGTCGCGGGGAGATCCAGACCGCCAAAGCGCAGAAGAAAGCCGCGGCTGCGACCCTGGAAGCGCAACGCCTGGAAGTGCTCACGGAATGGGAGAACCAGCGGCAGAACTTCCTGTCCAACCGGCGGCAGGTCCAGAGCTACCGCGAATCGATCCTGCCCCTGGCGCGGGAAGCCTACGACCTGGCGGTGCGCAGCTATGACTTGGGGGAAATTGATTACCTGGAAGTCCTGCACGCCGAGCGCAGCCTGCTGGAAACCCGGCTGGAGTACCTGGACAGTGTCGTCGAAACGCAGTCCGGGCGCATCGCCCTGGACCGCCTGGCCGGGGTTTCCCTCGCGGACCCGGACCATGAATAACGGAAAAGGAGAACGTGAAGTGAATCGCGTGAAGCCTGTTTCACTTGCCGCCGCCCTGCTGCTGGCCGCCCTGCTGGCCCTGAGCGCCGGTTGCGGCCGCCATGAAGGGAGCGTGGAATCGTCCCACGACCCCGGTCATGAGCACGGCCACGAGCAGGAGGCCGCGCCGGCCGCCGATGATTGCGGATCCTGCGACAGTCACGCCCACGGGGCATCCTTCGCCGGCGCCGTGGATCTGGAGGCGGTGCGCACCGCGCAGTGCGAGCACGAGGTCCTGACCTACCTGTGCGACGAGTGCCGCTATGAAGTCGGTGTGGTCAAGCTGGCCCCCGAGCTGCTGAAGTCCCACAACGCCGCTTCCGGCCTGGTGCAGACCCAGCGGGTGGAAGCGCGCCGGGCCGAGGCCGGCCTGGAAGCGACCGGCGAGATCCTTCTGAACGACAACACCACGGTGCACGTCACGCCCCGCGTCACCGGCATTGTAAGTGCGGTGCACGTGGACGTGGGCGCCCGGGTGAAGAAGGGCGCGCCGCTGTTCGAGATCGAAAGCGTGGAAATGGGCGAAGCCCTGGCTGCCTACCTGAAGAGCCACGCCCTGGCGGATCTGTCGCGCCGCAACTACGAGCGCCGCCAGACGCTACGCGAGCAGAAGATCACTTCGGAAGCGGACGTGATCGAGTCGCGCATGGCCTACGAGGAGCACCAGACGGAACTGGAACGGGCCGAGCAGCAACTGCGGGTCCTGGGGATGACGGACCGGGACATCTCCGCCGCCCGGACCCGCGACGCGGCCGGATCCCCCGGGCGGCTGGCCTTCCGCGCGCCGCAGGACGGCGTCATCCTGGCCAAGCACGCCACCGTGGGGGAGATGATCCAGCCGGGCGACGAGGTCATGCTGCTGGCCGACCTTTCCACCGTGTGGGTGCGGCTGGACGTGTACGAGCAGGACTTGGCTTCTATGCTGGGGCAGAAGGACGGCGGCCGCACCGCCGTGACCGTGACCACCCGCGCCTTCCCGGAGCGAACCTTCGCGGGTGAAGTAGATCTTGTCGGCGCGGTCATGAATGAGGCGACCCGCACCGTCGAAGCGCGGGCGGTGCTGCCCAACCCCGAGGGTCTCCTGCGCCCGGGGATGTTCTGCCAGGCCCGCGTGGCGCTGGATTCCGGCCCAGAGGTGCTGGCGGTGCCGCGCGAGGCGGTGCTGTCCGACGAAGGCCGCGCCTTCGTCTTCAAGCACATGCAGGAAGATTACTACATCCGCTGGCCGGTGAAGACGGGCCGGGAATTCGCCTCGGCGGTGGAAATCGCTGAGGGATTGCAGCCGGGGGAAACGGTGGTCACGGCGGGGGCCTTCCTGCTGAAGTCCGACGTGCTCCGGGAAAAAATGGGAGCCGGCTGCGCGGACTGACGCGCCGCTCCCCGACCGGGAGAATTCATGAACCGCATAATTCACTTCCTGCTGCGGCAGCGCCTGCTGGTGATCCTGGCCACCGGGATCGTGGTCGTGGCCGGAATCGCCGCCTGGCGCAACCTGCCCATTGACGCCTTCCCCGACGTGACCAACGTCCAGGTGATGGTCATGACCGAAGCCCCCGGCCTGGCCCCGGTAGACGTGGAACAGCGCCTCACGTTCCCCCTGGAGCTGGCCCTGCAGGGGCTGCCCCGGGTGAGCGAGGTGCGCTCGCTCTCCAAGTCGGGCCTGTCCATCGTGTCGGTGGTGTTCGAAGACGGGGTGGACATCTACTTCTCCCGCCAACTGGTGTTCGAGCGCTTGCAGGCGGCGCGCGAGGATCTGCCCGAGTGGGCCGTGCCGGAACTGGGCCCCATCAGCACGGGCTTGGGCGAAATCTACCAGTACACCGTCGAAAGCCCCCAGCGCACCCCTGACGAACTGCGCACCCTGCAGGACTGGCTGATCGCGCCCCAGTTGCGGGCCCTGCCCGGAGTCAACGAGGTGAATAGCTTTGGGGGATTCGTCAAGCAGTATCACATCCTGGTCCAGCCGGAAAACCTGCAGAAGTACCGGCTCACGCTGAACCAGGTACTGGAGGCGGTGGAGGCCAATAACGCCAACGCCGGCGGCGACTACCTGCAGCGGGGCTGGGAGCAGGCCTACACGCGCAGCGTGGGTATGATCGGAGGGATGGAGGACATCGAGAACATCGTCCTGACCGCCCAGGACGGCACGCCGCTCTACCTGAAGGACGTGGCCGAAGTGGCCATCGGCCGGCAGACCCGCCAGGGGGCCGTCACCCGCGACGGCAAGGGCGAAACGGTGGCCGGCATGGTCATCATGCTGCGGGGGGAAAATTCCAAGCAGGTGGTGGACCGGGTGAAGCAGGCCATCCCCCAGATCCAGGCCGGCCTGCCGGCGGACGTGAAGATCTCCCCCTTCTACGACCGCACCTCCCTGATCCAGGCATGCCTCCGCACCGTGGGGGACGCCCTGCTGCTGGGGGGCGGGTTCGTGGTCCTGGTGCTCTTCCTGTTCCTGGGGAACGCCCGGGCCGCCCTGGTCACCGCGCTGTCCATGCCGTTGACCGCCCTGATCGCCTTCATCCTCATGGGCTGGCAGGGGGTGACCGCCAACCTCATGAGCCTGGGGGGCCTGGCCATCGCCATCGGCATGGTGTGCGACGCCTCCATCGTGGTCTGCGAAAACCTCGTCCGCCACCTGGCGGAGCGGCGCCCGGAGGGTCCCGGCCGGGCGGCGGTCATCGCGGAGGCGGTGGCCGAGGTGGCCCGCCCGGTGATCTTCGCCGTCCTCATCGTCATCGTCGTCTTCCTGCCGCTGTTCACCCTGGAACAGATGGAAGGCAAGATGTTCAAGCCGCTGGCCCTGACCATGATCTTCGCCATGCTGGGATCCCTGGCCGTGGCCCTGGTGGTGGTGCCGGTGCTGGGTTCGCTCTTCGTGCGGACGGGCAGCCGGCAGGGCGACAGCGCCGTCCTGCGCCCCCTGAAACGGCTTTACCGGCCCCTGCTGGCCCGGGCCCTGCGCTCCCCCCGGCGGACCGTGCTGCTGGCCGCGGCGGTGTTCCTCCTGTCCCTGGTGCTTGGTTCCCGGGTGGGCACGGAATTCCTGCCCCAATTGGATGAGGGGGCCATCGCCATCAACGTGGTGCGCCTGCCCTCGGCTTCCCTGGAGGGATCGGTGGCGGTGGGATCCTTCATGGAACAGAAGCTGCTGCAGTTCCCCGAAGTCCAAACGGTGGTGACCAAAACCGGTCGGGCGGAGATTTCCGAAGATCCCATGGGACCGGAGCAGAATGACCTGATCATCATGCTCCACCCGGAAAGGGAGTGGGCCACCGGGCGCAATAAAGAGGAGCTGGTGGAGGCGATGCAGCGGGAACTGAGCGTGGTGCCGGGAGTGCGCCTCTCTTTCTCCCAGCCCATCGCTCTGCGGGTCAACGAGTTGATTTCCGGCATCAAGAGCGACCTGGCCATCAAGCTCATTGGCCCCGACTTGGAAGCGTTGCAGGAGTATGCCAATGAGGTGGCGGTGGTGCTGCAGGGGCTGGACGGGGCCCGGGACGTCAAGATCGAGCAGATATCCGGTTTTTCCCAGGTGGAAATCGCCATTGATCGCCGCGCCATCGCCCGGCACAAGATCAACGTGGCCGACGTGAACGCCATGATCGAGACGGCGGTGGGGGGCAAGGTCGCCACCACCATCGTCGAGGGGCAGATGCGGTTCGCGGCGCTGGTGCGCTTTCCCCCGCAATACCGGGGGGACGCCGAGGCGCTGCGGCGGCTGCTGGTGCCCTCCCCGGAAGGACCTTCCGTGCCCCTGGGGCAGTTGGCCCAGATCCGGGAGGTGGAGGCTCCGGCGCAGATCAGCCGGGAGAACGGCATGCGCCGGGTGGTGGTGGAGTGCAACATCCGGGGACGGGACATGGGGGGCTTCGTAGGCGAAGCCCGCGACCGCTTGACCACCCTCTCCCAATCCCTGCCGCCGGGGTACTTCCTGCGCTACGGCGGGCAGTTCGAGAACCAGGAACGGGCCATGCAGCGCCTGAGCGTGGTGGTGCCGATCTCCATCGCACTGATCTTCCTGATGCTGTTTTCCACCTTCGGGAACGCGCGCAGCGCCCTGCTGGTGCTGGCCAACCTGCCGCTGGCCCTGGCCGGAGGGATTGTTTCCATCTGGCTGCTGGACATTCCGTTGAGCGTCTCGGCGGTGATCGGGTTCATCGCCCTGTTCGGCCTCGCGGTGCAGAACGGCACGGTGCTGGTGGCGTTCTTCAACCAGTTGCGAAAGGAAGGCGCCTCGTTGCTGCAGGCGGTGGAGCAAGGCTGCGAGCAGCGTTTCCGTCCGCTGATGATGACCACCGCGACCACCGCGCTGGGGCTGATCCCCATGATCCTGGCGCGGGGCAGCGGGGCGGAGATGCAGCGGCCTCTGGCGGTAGTGGTGCTGGGCGGGCTGATCACCTCGCAGGCCCTGACTCTGCTGGTCCTGCCGGCGCTGTACGCGTGGGTGGAAGGAAGAAAGGGGAATTGATTCCCGCAACCAAAAGGGGGATGGCGTAGAATAACAAGCCGGCGGAGAGCGCTATAGCGATCCGCCGGCTTGGTTTCTCTTCGTCTGCGCCACGCATCCTTCGCCCAACCGCCATTCGGCTATGAAAAAAATCCTGATCTTCACCGCGGCCAGCGTCCTGGTAATCGCCCTGGCCGCCCTGTTTTTTTACCGCCTGTCACACCGGGAATCTTCGGCGCGCACGCGACGCGCCAACGTCCCCCTGGTGAAGGTGAGCGCTCCGCAGCGGGACAGCATCACTCAGAGCCTGGATTTTTCCGGCGACGTCCAGGCGATCCGCCAGGCCGCGGTCTTCGCCAAGGTGGGAGGCACTCTGGAGAAGAGCTTCGTGGAAATGGGTACGCCGGTACGGCAGGGACAGATGCTGGCCCTGATGGATACCACCGAACTGGCGCTCCAGCACCAGCAGGCCCGGGCCACCTGGCTAAACGCCCAGGCCACCTACGAGCGCGCCCGGGAGCTGTTCCGCCGCGACCTGGGGTCCCGCATGGAGCAGGATAACGCTGAAGCCGCCCTGCGTGTGGCCCAGGCCAACATGGAACTGGCCGCCACGCGGCTGGGCTACGCCCGCATCACTGCTCCGTTTGCCGGGGTGATCACCCGCCGCTTTTTGGATCCCGGCGCCCTGGTCCAGGCCGGCAACACCACGCTGTTCATCCTGATGGACATGAACCCGGTGAAGGTCATCGTCCACCTGCTGGAACGGGACATCCCCCGGGTGCGGGAAGGCCAGCCGGCGACGGTCCGGGTGGACGCCTACCCCGACCGGGAATTCACCGGCCGGATCACCCGTTTCAGCCAGGCAGTGGACCCTGCCACCCGCACCATGGCCGTGGAGATCGCCGTGCCCAACCCCGATGACCTGCTGAAACCCGGCATGTTCGCCGCCGTGACCTCTGACGGTGGGTCGCCGCGACGGGGTGCTGACCCTGCTCCTGGGCGCGGTGCTGAACGATCCCCAGGGCAGTTACATATACGTGGTTCGGGAAGACACCGCCCGCCGGGTCCCGATCACCCCGGGCGCCCGGCAGGAGACCCGCGTGGAGATCCTCGCCGGCTTGAGCGACACCACCGTTTCCGTCATCACCACCGGCCAGCAGTTCGTCCGCGACGGCGGGCCGGTCGCCGTTCAACCATAGGCTCCCTCATGTGGCTGACCCGCCTGGCGCTCCGCTATCCCATCTCCACTTTTCTCTTCGCCCTCACCATCGCGGTGCTGGGACTGGTGTCGTTTTCCCAGCTTCCCATTGACATGCTGCCGCGCATCACCATCCCGGTGATCACCGCCATCACCAACTACCCCGGCGCCGGCCCGTTGGACATGGAACAGTCGGTGACCACCTTCATCGAACGCAGCGTCAGTTCGGTCAACGATGTGGACTACGTGCGATCCACCACCCGCGAGGGGCTGTCCCAGGTGCGCGTGTACTTCAACTGGAACGCCGACCTGGACGTGGGCTTCGTGGACGTCATCCAGCGGGTTAACCGGACTCAGGGCCAGCTTCCGCCCGGGGTGACCGCCCTTTTCGTGTTGCGCTTCGACATCACCAGCCGGCCGGTGTGCAATATCGCCGTCTCCGCCCCCGGGATGGACGAGCGCGAGCTGGATCCCTTCATCATCATGTTCACCGTGCCGCTGGGCATCATCGGCGTGTTCTGGACCCTGTTCCTGACCAACACCACCCTGTCGGTGACTTCCTTCCAGGGGATCATCGTCATGGTGGGGATCGTGGTCAGCAACGGCATCCTGCTGGTGGACTACACCAATCGCCTGCGCCGCGCGGAGGAATCCCTGTCCCTGCGCGAGGCGGTGCTGAAGGCCGGCCGCATCCGTTTGAAGCCCATCCTCATGACCTCGCTGGCCACGGTGCTGGGGCTGATCCCCATGGCCCTGGGGCTGGGCGGGGAGCAGACCCAGGCGCCCCTGGCCATCGCCGTCATCGGCGGGCTGTCGGTTTCCACCGCACTGACCCTGTTTTTCGTGCCGGTGCTCTACACCATTTTCGAGGAGCGTTTCAAGCGGAATTGGGGCGCGGCCCAGGAGGATCCGGCGGGGGTGTGATGGTAGTCCACCAATGCATATGCCGGCAGCCCGGAGGGGATCGTCCATCGGCCGGCGGAGGCTTCGAAACGGTTACGTCCGCCCCCTGACGAATTCATCCCGGGGGAGAAAAGCCACCGGCGCACAAATGCGTTGATGACCATCAGTAATATTCGTACACAATAACAGGGGCGGTCCCGCGGGACCGCCCCTGTTATTTTGCTGAATGCTGACTGCTGAAGGTGCTGAAGGCTACTTCATCAGGACCATCTTGCCGGTGGCGACATTATGGCCGGCTTCCAGGCGGTAGACGTACACGCCGGAGGTCAGGCCGGTGGCATCGAAGGTGACTTCGTGGGTGCCGGCCTGGCGGAACCCATCCACCAGGGTGGCCACCAACCGGCCGCGGACGTCATACACGGCCAGGCGGACCTTGGCAACTTCCGGCAGGACGAAGCCCAGGGTGGTGGTGGGGTTGAACGGGTTCGGGTAGTTGGACAGCAGGGCGAAGTCCTGGGGGACGGCCGTCGGATCCACCTCGAACGATTCGCCGGTGTTGTCGTTGTTATCCACCCACGGCTCGCCATTGTCCGTGGCGGACTTGGTGAAGTTGAAGAAGCTGGAGTCCCACTTGGCGGAGGGGTACTGGCCCACGTAACCGCAGTAGACGTACTGGCCGGCCGGATTGGTGCCGGCGATGTTCTGAATGCGGCTGCGGACGATGTTGGCGCCGGAAGTCAGCGTCAGGGCCAACGGACCCAGCATGGGACCCTGCCACACGCCGGAAGGATTGCGCATCATGATCCATGCGTTGAAGGACTGACCGGTGGCTTCCAGGTTCTGCAACTGGGCGTCGAAGTTGAAGGAGCCGCCGGCGGCCGGGATAACGATGGGCGGGTTGATGGGCGTCAGGGTCACCTGGAGGTTGGGGATGTAGGGGGCGCCCACACCGGCCACGACCAGGGCATAGTCGGCGTCCAGCACGGTGGTCTCGACGTGGCTGTCCTGGATGATCTCGTTGGCCTGAATCTCGATGACCCAGGGGCCCGCGGCGGGATTCTGGAGGAACACGCACTCTTCGGTGTTCTTGATGTCGGCACTGCCGCCGGCGACCGAGTAGTTACCCGCGTACAGGCCGTTGTTGCCCCAATAGACCGTCCCGGTGGGAGAGGTGACCTTCAGGGTCAGGTCGTTGATGCGATGCTGGGTCTGCACGGCGGGGTTGCCCGGAAGATCCGAGTAGACCATGGCGATCAGCAGCTCGGGGGTGCCGGCCACCACGTTGACGGTGTGCTGGCTGGTTTCCAGGGGCAGGAGGACGTCCGATTCATCCACGATGTAGAAGTTGTTGCGCAGGTTGTACAGCTTCTGCAGGTCGGGCATGCCCCAGCCCTGGTGGGTACGGGTCTTGTCGTGGGTGGTTCCGCTGAAGGGGTACTGGTAGGCGGAAACGATCATCATCGCCTTGGCAGTGGAGGGGTGAGCGCGGTTCTGGAAGACCGACGCGCCGGGAATGACCGTGTTGCCGAAGATGCCGGCGTCCCACATCTGGAAGAACAGACCGAAGCAGCCGGCGATGGTCGGCGTGGCATTGCTGGTGCCGCTGAAGCTGCCGTAGCCGGTGGTGGAGGTCGAGTAGGTGGTGGTGACCATATCATAGAAGTGGGTGAAGGTCGGCTTGATGCGGCCGTCGGAGGCCGGCCCGATGCTGGCGCCGCCACTCCACATGTCATCGGCGCGGGTCAGGGTGTTGTAATGGCGGATGCCGCCGCCCGAGACCATGTTCTTGGCCCAAGCCTGGGGCCGGGAGCTCTGAGTACCCAGGTTGCTCTGGGACTGGCAGTGGATCAAGTCGGAATCGAAGCACCAGCCGTCCGCTTCGGCGGAGATGGTGGTGTACTGGGTGGTCTGGGGGCTGCCCACGCTGGCGGTCTGGAACACCGCCTGGTAGGGAGGATTCAACAGTTCCATGGAGCAGGTGCGGCGGTTGGTGCCGTTCAAGCCCCAGTTGCTGTAGTCGGCGAAGATGCCCTGGCCGTCGGGCAGCAGACCCCGGGCCATGGCGTTGACGCCATGGCTGAAGTTATTGCCCATGCAGGCGGTGCCGTGGGAGTCAATGCTGAACGGGCCGTGGGTGACGATGGGACGATCCACGAACTCCTGGTGGCCGGTCTGGCAGCCGCCGTCGAAGATTTCGCCGCGGACGTCTTCACCGGAATAACCGGTCACCGACTCCAGGAAATTGGCTCCGCTGATTTCCCGGGTGATGTCCATATCGTGCTCGTAGGGACCCCAGGGATCCATGAAGTTGACTTCGTTCCAGCGGGCCACCTGCAGGATCTGGGCGGGGGTCAGGGTGGCTTCCACGATGACCTTACCGGCGTTGTCGTTGTCCACCCGGGCGCCCAAGGCGTTCAAGCGCTGGGCCACGCGCGCCTTCTGGTCTTCCGCCAGCACCTGGATGTTGTAGCGGATGGCGGCGAAGCCGTTGCCCTGAGTCCGGAAGTTCTCGAGGATGGACTCGTCCAGGCGGTAGGCCGGCTGATATTGGCCGATCCAGCGGACATAAGGAAGCTGCGCCACCTGGGCGCGCACCGCATCATTCATTTCCACCAGGTAGGCGAACTGCGCCACGTAGTGGCGCACCGTGCCGCCCAGGCGGGTGATGTCCCGGTCGAATTCTTCCAGTGGCTGGGTGACGAACTGCACCAGGTACAGGTTCACGCCGGAATCGGCGCCCAGGTCTTCAGGCACTGCCGGAATCTGCACCAGGGGGTCGAAATGGGCATAGCGCAGGCCCAGCTCATAGGAGGCTTTGGCCTGGCGCACCACGCTGCCGTTGCGCACGATTTCGTAGTAGGTGGTGAGGGTTCCGCTTTCATCCGGTGCCTCCCACAGCCGCAGGGTGAGGGGGGTACCGGGTACGTCAATCACGCTTGTGGGCGTCGCGGCGGCATCCAGGAAGGATGCAGCAACCAACAGCGCACATAGAATCAAGCCCGCTCGGTTCTTCATTCTCGCTCCCTTTTACTTTAGCTTCATTCTTGGGTATTGATCGCCATGTTGGAGGTGCCTGTGGTAGTTATGCCTGGATTTCCAATCTTTCCTTTCCTGAAAATTTACGCCATTTGACCTGTCTTGTTGATTCTACCAAGTAATATACGAACCTTACGGGGATGACTCCAATCACAAAATTGTAAAAATTTGCAGAAGGAGTGTGACCGGTACTACATCTTCAGGGAGAAGAAAGAATCTTCCGGCGGCGCGGGGCGGGCGTCAAGGTTGATTCAGGGCGTGGTGATGATGGCAGGCGGTCCAGTGATCGTCTCCCACCTGGAGCAGGAGGGGCACCTGGTCGAGGCAGATGCGGGGCTGGTCCAGGGCGGTGTAGAGCCAGCAGTGAGCGGAGAAGCCGCAACCGTGGAAGTGGTTGGAGGTCCGGGGCGGGGGCGCGGCGCGATGAAACGAGGCGATATCCCCCCGGGAAGCGTGAAGCAGCAGGCTGGTGTAGGGGTGCCGGGCCTGGAGAGGGGTGCCGCGGCGGATTTCCAGGATTTCCACCACGCTGCCACGGTACAGCACATAGACCCGGTCCACCTGGCGCAGGATCATGTCCAGGTCGTGGGATATCAGGAACAGGGCCAGGCCACGCCGGAGGTGCAGGTCGTTCAACAGGGCCAGGATGCGGGCGGCGCTGACCAGGTCCAGTCCGGCGGTGGGTTCGTCGGCGACGATGGCCCGGGTGTCGCCGGACAGCACCCGGAGGATGGAGAAGCGCTTTAACTGGCCGGGGCTGGCCTGGTGCGGGTAGGCTTTCAGCAGATCCACGTCCAGGCCCAGGCGAGGCAGGTGTTCCCGGACAGCCTCCAGCACCGCTTCCTGCAGGCCGGGCCGGTAGCGGGCGAACCCCTGCGCCAAGGTGGCGCCGATGGTCTGGGCCGGATCGAAAGTATTGCGGGCATTCTGGAAGATCATCCGGTGCTGTTCGCGCACCGCCGCCCATTCCTCCCGGGTCAATTCACCGGAGGCTTTTCCGTGGTACAGGATCTGCCCGGAGGTGGGCTGGGTCAGCCCCACCATCAACCGTCCCAGGGTAGTCTTGCCGCTGCCGCTCTCGCCCACCAGGCCGACCTTTTCCCCCGCTTCCAGGGTCAGATGGATGTCCTGCAACGCCTCCAGGTCCTCGCCACGATGTAACCATCCCCCGGCGGCAAAGCGCATCCCCACATCACACAGGCGGATCATCCTAGTTTCTCCCCCCGGAGTGTTCCACGATAATATTGGGATTGGCTTGGTGGCAGCGGACGTAATGGCCCGGTTCCACTTCCACGAATCCCGGCAGCCGGCGGCAGAGGTCGGTCGCCTGGGAGCATTCCGCCAGGGCCGGGCACCCTCCGTCCAGGCCCGCCGCACTATCCGGTTCCGCCGCCTCGCCCGCGCCCTCTGCCATACGGTGCCCGAACAGGTTTCGAGTGTAGGGGTGCAGCAGATCCGGGCGGGAGCCGAAGTAGTGACGGCGCTCGCCCCATTCCACCAGATAGCCCCGGCACAGCACGGCGATCCGGTCGAACCGCTCCTGCAGCAGCTTGACATCATGGGTGATGAACAGAATGCCCAGCTTCCGGCGGGCCCGCTCGCGGAACAGGAGGTCCAGGACTTCCACCTGGCTGACGGAATCGAGCGCGGTGGTGGGTTCGTCGGCGATGATCAGGGCGGGATTGCTGGCCAGGGCCAGGAGGATGACGACTTTCTGGCACATCCCGCCGCTCAGTTGGTGCGGGAACTTGTCGGCAACAGCGGCCGCCGTGCGAATATTCACCCGGACCAGGTCTTCCACCGCGCGTTCCCGGGCGGCCGACCGGCTTATTGAGGCGTCATGGCGGTGGTACACCTCGGCCAGGTGTTCGCCGATGGTATAGCAGGGATCCAGGGCCAGGATCGGCTCCTGGAAGATGAAACCGACGGTGGCCCCCAAATATTGGCGGGCGCGCCGGCGAAATAGCTTCTCCCAGGCGGCATCTTTGCGGAGGATCCGGCCGGCGGGCGTGCGCCGGGACTGTACGGCGTGGCCGAGGCCTTCCAGCAGGTTTTCCCCCCGGCACCACGCCTGCCCGCCGGTCACTCCAGGGTTGGCTCCACCCAACCCGAAGACGGACAGGGTGGATACGGTCTTGCCGCTGCCGGACATCCCCACCAGGGCCACCGCCTGATCCGGCTCCACACGGTACCCGACGTCCTGCACCGCGGGGATGAAGCGCCCCTGGTGAAAGGTCACCGCCAGGCTGTGCACCCGCAGGAGGTCCCGGCCTGCCGGGTCGGGGGAAAACAGGTCGGCCGTGGTCATCGCCCGGTCTCCATCTGGTAGCGCCGGCTCAAGCCTTCACCTACCAGGTAGTACCCGCTTAGCGCCAGGATGACGGCTGCCATGGAGAAGGCGAAGTCCCACCATAGCCTCCCTTCGGGTGGCGCCATCAGGGAAGCCCAGCCGCGTCCGATCAAGACCCCCAGGCTCAGGTCGGGTTTCATGATCCCGTATCCCAGGAAGCTCAGCGACACTTCCAGCATGATGGCGGCGGCGAAGGCGTAGACCACCTGCACCAGGATCAGACGGCGGGAGTTGTTCCACAGCAGGTGGCGCCACAGGATGAGGCGCTGCGACAGGCCCGCCTCGCGCAGCGCGGCGACGAATTCCTGTTCCTTCAGAAAGCGGAGCTTGCCGGCCAGCACCTGGACCAGCCGGGGGGCATTGACCGCCCCCACGGCGGTCATAATGGCGAGGGGGCCGAAACCGAAGGCAATAACGGCCAGCAGCAGCAGCGCCAGGGGGGGAAAGGCGGTGAACACCGAGAGGAGGAATTCGGCCGGGACAGACAGCGCCCGGCGCCCGGCGCCGATGATTACTCCGCCGGCCAGCCCCAGGGCCACGGTGATCAGGGTGGCCCACAGCCCGCCCAGCAGCATGATGCGCAGACCGGCCATGACATCGGCCAGGACGTCGCGACCGTCCCGGTCGGTGCCCAGCGGGTGCCGGACGGTGGCGGCTGTCGCTGTGTGTTGGCGCCCCCCCGTGCGGAAGAGGTCTATCTCCTCCAGGTTCTCGGTGCCTTCCACCGCCGCGGGCGCGGAGAAGATATCCGGCGGAGTGGCGGGATGCTCCAGATCCGTGCGCCCGGCCCACCCCAGGTAATGCCGGTAGGGGATCTCGGCGGCTACCAGCAGCGACAGCAGCGACAGCAGGGTCAAACCCGCCGCCAGGGCGAAGGTACCGGGCCGGGAGCGGCGCGGGGAGGCGAGTTCCTGATAGGTGCGATAGGACATGAGGCGATGAGATTCGGAGTTCCAGTATTTTCCTGTCACGAGGCATAGGGGCTGGCCAGCGCCGTGACCAATTTCCCGGCCAGCCGGGACGCGAGCACCAGGAGGACCAGCGCCAGGCAGACGCCCATGATGACGGGGTAATCGTTGTGCTTAACCGATTCAAACGTCAGGTAGCCCAGGCCGCGGTAGGAAAAGATGATCTCGATGACCACGGCGCCGGAGAGGAAGAACACCATCCGGGAGGCCAGCAGGGAAAAGATGGGGATCAGGGCGTTGCGAGCGACGTGGCGACCCACGGATACTCCACGGGCCCGCAAGGCCAGGACGAATTCCCGGTCCAGGAGGTCCCGGACTTCCACCCGGATGCAGCGGGCCATTTCGCTCAGGGTGCCGTCGGCAGTACCCAGGATCAGGGCCATCAGGATCACGACGACCACCCACATGAGCGGGGAATCAATCGTCTCGGGATTGGTGGGCACGTCCAGGCCGAAGGCCGGCATGACGGTCTTCACGTACACCAGGATCACCAGGTAGCTGACCACGAACACCGGCAGGCTGGAAAGAGCGTCTAGCACGGTGAATAGGGCGCGCCACCCCCGGGACCGTTCATGCAGGGCGTAACCCACCCCCAGGGGCAGCGCCAGAAGTAGAGTCACCGCCATGGCGCACAGGGTCAGCAAGAGGGTGCGACCGGCATAGGCTTGCACCGTTTTCCGTACCGGCTGGCCATTGTTCATGGATTGCCCCAGATCCGCGCGCAACAGGCTTCCCAGCCAGTGGCCGTACTGTGCCGCCAGGGAGGGGGGCGATCCCCCAGCTGCCGGCGCTGCCGTGTCCAGCGTTCCGTCCGGCATGCTGTGCACCAGCACAAAGATGACCACCGTGGCGGTGAGCATCACCAGCAGGCTGTACCCCAGTTCCCGGGGCAGGATTTTCAGCATGTTACCGGCCGTTTCGTTTACGGATCTGAAGGTATGACAACACCAGTGCTTTGGCTGACCCGTTCACGGAAGATTTTGACTGAGCTATCCATGGTAATGGGCGGGCTGAGCAAGATGACCGCAATGCTGCAGGTGGGGGCGCTCGCGGTCAAGACGACGTCCCAGACAGAACTGTCATACTTCGGATCGTGGGGGACGTGCGCTTTGACGGTATAGAACTTCCCCGGTTGCAGTTTCTTCCGAAGGGCAAAATCGCCGTTACCTTTCACCCGCACGGTGTCGGTGGCGGGTACGGTCGTCACCTGCAGTTTCCAGCCGTCCGGAAGATCGGGATTATCGTGCAACATCACCTTGCCGGTGATGGCGTAGTGGCCGGCGCAACCGCCTGCTATCAAGGCGGTCATCAGGATCAACGCCGGAAGCATACGGCGGGGCATGGAGCCTCCAGAAGGTTTGAGGACGCGAAAGGACAAACGGCGACCGCTCACTGGCCCGGATCTGAGGGGATCACCACTCCGCCTTCCCCCTTGGTCTGCCGCTCCCGGAAGTGAACGGCGGCGTCCATCTCCATCACGTCTCCCAGGATGATCCCGATATCGCATACCGGGTTGAGTTTGTTGAGCCGCACGTCGCGGACTTCCCCCCGGCTGTCCGGCCGGCCCTCCACCTCGGCAAAGATGCGGTAGTCCACCATCTCCTTTAGATCCTTCCGCAAACGGAAGCTGCCGTCGGCCGCGGCTTTGACGTAGGAGGTGGGCGGGTCGGTGTGCACGGTGATCTTATAGGTCTCGGGGGGCGGTTGGCCGTCGGCCCGGACGATGGTCCCCCTTATGATGTAGCGGGGGCCGCACCCGCTGATCCAGACGGCAGCGAGCACCGCCGCGGCTACGAGAAAGTTACGTGACATGAGGCCCTCCAGGATACACTCATTCCGTTTGAAGATCGTAGGGAATGAACCATTGATCAATGAAGGTGAAGAAGCGGAAGGGGTGAATCTCAACGTTCTTGATTTTATGGCTGATGGCGGCGCACTTTTTCAGTGACCAGAGGAAGACGTAGGGGCAATCATCCCGCAGGATGCCGTGCAGGTTGCGGCTCAGGGCCACGCGCTGGTCGTGGTCGCGGGCGGCCTTGATGGCGGCGATGGCGGCGTCCACCTGGTAATTGGAATAGGAGACGTAGTTGTTGGGGTAGCTGTCCGTGGCGAACAGGCTGGAAACGTCGTTGGCCTCATCGAAATTCCAGCTTTGAAAGGCCACGTCGAAATCGTGATAATTGAAGAGCTGGTTGCGCAGGACTCGAAATTCCACGGGAACGATATCAAGGCCGAGGCCGACGCTCCTCCAGTTGGCCTGAATGAAGTTCATGGTGCGGCTGGCGGTGTTTTCACGGTCCAAGCCAACCGGGATCTTGGCCTTCAGCACGATCGGCCGTCCCTGGTATTCCCGCAAGCCATCGCCATTGGTGTCGCGCAGGCCCAGGCCGTCGAGGATCTCGCGGGCCGCTCCCGGATCATAAGGCCAAGGCTCCGCGTCGAGGTTCAACCAGGCGCTGGCCGGCGGATAGGGGCCGGAGATGACGGCGCCGTTGCCCAGGTATTGCTGCCTGATGATGCCTTCGCGATCGGTAGCCAGAGTCAACGCCTGCCGGAACGCCTTCTGTTTCAGCAGGGGATGGCGGTGGTTCAGGGCCAGGTAGTCGAAGGTCATGGAGTTGTAAGCCTTCACCTGGAAATTGAAATCGTCATCATAGGTGCGGATATCGGTGACGGGCACGTCAATGATGGCGTCAATGTTCCCCCCCTGGAGCTTCCCCTTCAACATGCTCGGGTCCAGTTCGCAGATCATTTTCACACTGCTGATGTGCGCCGGGCGGGGCAGATGCCGGGGGTTAACCTTCAGTCGCACTTCCGCATCCTGGGTCAGAACCGCCGTGTAGCAGCCCGTGCCGACGGGGCTGCTGGTGGCCAGGGCGCAGGATTTGGTGATGATTTTCTCCCCCGGGGGCAGGGCGCGCCCCGGGATGATCTTGAAGGTGAAGAGCGCTTCGGGATTGACGTTGGGCCGGGCCAGGCGAAAGACGACGGTGAAGGGATCCCGGACGGTGCAGGATTCGATCTGTTTCAGGTTGGCGGCCAGGTAGGGGCTCTTGATGGAATTGGGATTTTTGATCGCCTTCACGGTGGCGGCCACGTCCTCGGCGGTGAACTCGTACTCCAGGTTCTTGTCAAAATGCGAGGTCCAGCGCCGCCCCTTGCGCAGCTTGACGGTGACGTCCAGCCCATTGGGGGATACCATCAGCGTTTCCGCCAACTGCGGCACGAAATTGCCCCGGACGTCCTGGGTGATCAGCGACTCGTAAATCAGCTCGCACAGCCGCAGGGATTCCATGCTGTTGGAGGTGATCGGGTCCAGGGTGGTCAAGGGCCGGGATTCGCCGTAGCGGAAGGCGCCGCCGTCCGGGACGTCGTAACCCATCTGCGCCGGAACCGGGCCGGCCAGAAGACCCAGCAGCAGGCAGCACCACACCGCCTGGAAACGCGAGAAAGTCCGAAGAGTCATCACCGTTACTCCTTGGTATCGCCATTTACGGTGGGCAAAGAGGCGGAAAACAGCCTCTGGATGGCATCGTGTAATCCCCTCATGAAGGGGAATTCGTTTTGCAGGAAGTACAGTGTCTGGGTGGCTTCCGGATAGCCCAACCGGCCACCCAGGTAGCAGGATTGGGCGAACGCCACCTGGTATTCCGGGAGGTTCCACCGGGATACTTCCGTGCTGTTGCGGTTGTACCCCCGGCTCAGGTAGTAGCGGACCGAGTCCTGGGCGCCTTCGGCCTGGTACATTTTGGCCAGGCTGAGGTAGACCTGCTGTTCCGCCTTGCTCCGGTCACAGGCGGTCCGCAGGGTGCGTTTGGCTTTATCCCGGCGGGCGCCGGCCAGAAACAGGAAACAGGCGGCGTCGGCCCGGGCGTAGTAATCCTTGCTGTCCAGAAGCTTGACCCAGGCGGCTTGCGCCCGCGAATCCTGTCCTGTACGCTTCCAGGAGGCGGCCAGGTGGGCCTCCCCCCGTTGCCGGTAATTCACATCCTTGATGGCTTCGAGGTGTGCCTGGGCCAGGGAATCCTCATCCAGCATGCACAATACCCGCACCAGGCAGTACCGGGTGTCTTTCCCCTGGGCGGATTCCTTCAGCGCGGCTTCCAGCTCCTGCCGCGCCCGCTCCGCCCAGACGAGTTGCGCCAGAACCAGGGCGGTGGGGTCGTAGAATTCCACGGCCGTCTCACGCCCGGCCAGGCGCAGGACTCGGGGCGGGAACAGCGTCTCCGCGAGAAGGGTTTCCGCGCGGCCCGCGTCGCCGCTGTTGACTGCCGTCAGCACTTGGAGGTAGTCTTTCCACCATCCCTCCGCTTGGGTGGTTACCGGCTCGAGGATACCTTCGATCAGGAAGCGGGCCATGACCCGATCCGCCGCCTGGCCTTCCAGACGATCCCATTCCACCGGCTTGCCGGCCACCTTCCGGGCGACCACCTGGCGCCAGAAGGCGGCGCCCGCCTTCCGGCTTCCCGGCGCCTTGGCCGCCAGTGTGAAAGCTTCCTCCGCTCCCTGCCACTCCGCCAGCCCCGCCAGGGCCATCCCTTTCAGGAACGCCGCCTCGCCGCTGCCGGGAGCTTCCAGGTAGAGCGAGGCCAGGTCCGCGGTCAGGCGGCAGGCGAAGGGGTAGGTTTCCTCCGCCAGCATGGCCAGGCGCGCGTAGGCGATGCCGTGAAACCGCGCTTCCTGGGGTTCCAGCCGTGCCCCCGTGGAGCGGGCGTCATTCCAGTACTGCACGGCGGAATGGAAGCGGTTGTCCACGCAGGCGTCCACGCCGGGCGACCGGTTCTGGGACCCGGCCGGTCCGCCGGTCAGGGCCAGCGCCGCGAGCAACGCCCAAGGCAACCACGGTGTCATCCTCATCATATTCCTCCAGGAATGGGGCCATCGGGACTTAGCGTAACAGAATGATCTTTCCGACTTCCTGGAAACCGGGGCCGGAATAGCGGCAGTAGTACACCCCCGAAGCCAGCGGCGGCCGGGAGGCGTCCCACACCGCGCGGTGGACGCCGGGATCCTTCCAGCCGTCCACCAAGGTGGCCACCCTCTGCCCCAGCAGGTTGTAGATGTCCAGGCGTACCCGGGCGCTCTGGCTGACCTGGTAGCGCAGCACCACCTGGGCATTGAAGGGATTGGGATAGGCCGGATCCAGGGCAAAGCGATCGGGGATGCCCTCGCGCAGTTCGCTCAGCGCGCCGGCCACGTATTCGGCGGTCCCGGCCAGGACATGCAGGCAGCTTTCCCGGGGATTGCCGGGGACAGTGTAATCGTAGCCTGAGGTCTCCAGCAGGTTCACCGCCTGGTTGGCCCGGCTGTCGAAGAGCACCGCCTCCCACCCCGCAGGCAACGCTCCTTCCAGCACCCAGCCCAGGTGAACGGCGGCATCGCTGCTGGTGGCCAGGTGGGTCACTTCCCAGGAAGCACCGGCGGTTTCGGGCGGGCGGACGTCCCGGGACAAGGGCAACTGCTTCCCGTTGCGCTGCACTTTCGTCCAGAAGGTGGAGAACCGGTCGAACAGCGGAGGCCGGCAGGCGTCGCGGCAGTCCAGGCCGGCTTGCGCTCCCGGGTCCATCCCCACGCAGAACCAGGAGCCGCCGGACGGGCCTTCGCCGGTGAAGCGCAACCGCCAGCCCTCCTCCTCACCCCCCGCCGGAACCGAAGCCAGGGCCAGCCCCTCCATAGGCTCCTGCGCCAACAGGGGATCAATGGTCATGTACACGGTATCCGAGCTGCTGTTGAACACGATGCAGCCGGTCCACGGCAGCAGGTACTGGGTGGCATCCGGATAAGTCCAGTGCGGATTTTCTCCAAAATCCCAAGTTTGGAAATCATTCAGGATGAGGGAGTCGGGAGCCGAATAGGTGATGGCGGATCGGGATACCGGGAAGTTGTAGGGATCGGCGATGAAGTTCCAATCCGGGGCCAGAGGCAGGGTCACCGGCTGGGCGGGGGAAATGGCGGCGGCGGTCCGGGCGAAGAACTCCAGGTCCGAAGGATAGTCCCGGATCTGCAGGAAATAGCTGATCCCCGGCGTCATGGCGCCGATGCCGGGGTATTCGACGTAGTCCTGCTTGGCCGCATCCCAGGCGAAGAGCCGCCAGCGGGTGGGATCAGAGGCCCCCAGCCAGCCGGGGATGAAGGCGGTGGGGTCAGTCTGCTCCAGCATGGCGGGGAGGGAGATCAGGAAGTATTCGTACTGCGGAATGGTGTCGCCCGCCAGAAAGGAGAGGCCGGTGCAGATCGAAAGCGCGGAATCGGGCAGAGTCACCGTCAGGGGCTGGAGGTAGTCCACGGCGTTGCCGGCCTGGTCTTGCGCTGCCAGGCGGCAGGCGGCGCCCCAGGCGGGCAGATCCGCGGGGCTCAGCGCCACCCGGCAGGTATCGCCCGCATGGGTGAACGCGGTTTCCACCCAGATCCAGGCCGTGTCCTGCATGTCATACACGGTCCGGTGGACGAGCACGGAATCCCAGGCGACCTGGGTCAGGCCATCACTCAGCAGCCAGCTCAGGGTCAATCCGGTGGCGACCGGGACCACGCCGGGGCTCTCCAGGGATACCGCCGGGGCGGTGCGGTCCAGCGTGACCTGGCAGAGGGTGTAGTCGCTGGCATTACCCGCCCGGTCCATCACCCGGAAGTACGTCTCCTTCACGCCGTCTTCCCCGGTCAGGCTTTCCGGCAGTTCCACCGACTCGGCGACGGGCACCCAGTGGTAGACTTCAGCACTCTCAGCCAGAGACATGTATTCGATCACTTCGCTGCCGGTGAAGGCTACCGGGATCCAGGTCGCGGCGGTGAACGGAGGCAGGATCACGGATTCCACCACCGGCGGAGTGACGTCGTAGGTGAAGGACTGGGGCGCACAAGGCAGACTCCAGTATTCCTCCTTGCCGGCTTTGACCTGCCAGACGTACTCCCCCTCTTCCATGCCGGCCAGCACGAAGGCCATGCTGGTATCGAATACCGTGAAGGAAGTGTCCTCGGCAGGCCCGAGGACGGAGACGCTGTACCGGGTGGGAACGTTCCCGGAAGCGGGGCTCCAGGCCAGGGTAATGACATCCTGGTTGGTGTAGTCGCCCATCACCGGGCTGGCGGGCACCGGGGGATTGATGGGGAAAACGAACTGAATGTGGCCTTCGAAGAGAGTCGTGGTGGCGGCCAGCCCGGCGCCGTTGCCCGCGTGGCACTGCACCGAGTAGCTGTAGGTCCCGCTGTAGCGCACGGTGTCGTTGGTGAACTCGTAAAGAGAATCGGGGACCAGGCACTGAATGCCGGCAGGATAGGTGTAGCGGTGGGTATCTCCGTCCAGGCAGCAGGTGATCTCCAAGCTATCCAGGACCACGGTCGAAGTCGGTTCGTAGGCGAGGAACTGGTACGCCGGCACTGGATCGTCTCCCGGCTTCAGGGTATCAGTTTGAACCCACGCGCTCGCGCACAGCGGCGGTGTGGCGTCGTAGATGAAGTCTGCGGAGGCCGTGCCGGTGTGGCCGGCCATGTCGTCTTCCGTCACCGACAGATCGTATTCCCCATCCATCATGCCCGGGTAGGAGATGGACCAGGGGCCGCTGGCCGCCGGCGGCAGCGCCAGCGTGGTGTCCCCGTCGGGATATTGCAGGTGCAGTTGTATGCCGGAGGAAAAATCCTCGGTATGGTCTCCGGAGATGTTCCCGGGCCAGGTGACCGGAGTGAAGTAGACGGTGGTATCATAGATCGCATCGAACCCGATTACCGGGGGCCGGGCGTCGAACTGCAGGTCGAAACTCACGGAATCCGGATTCTGCACCGCATCCCGGGCGCGGACGTCCAGTTGCAGCGTGCCGGGGTCGGTGTTGGCGAAGCTGGAAGTCAAATCCAGGCTCCAGCTGATACCCTGGACCATAGCCGGCGCCCACTGGTTGGTACCGGGCAGCCACCCTCCGACAGGAGTCCAGCAGTGATTGCTGTCCGCGGACAGAATCCGCACTTCCACGGTGGGCGAGGTGGCCGCGAGGGGATCGTCGACCGTCCCTACCAACCGCGCGAGGGGATGGTCCCCACCCTCCCAGCAGTACCACCAGGCGGGGTTGGCGGGATCGTCCAGGGTGACGGTAGGCGGCTGGCCGTCCCAGCGAAACTGATGGCTATAGTCTTCGGAATTCCCGGCCAAGTCCATTATCTGCTGCAGCACGGTGATGTCGGTGGTGGCGGCCAGAGTCTCAAGGCAGTTTCCGGAATAGGACCACGAGTTGGCCTGAGTCTGAGGGGCCAACCAATACAGCGATCCTGTCCAACCGGAGCCGTTCCAGTATTGGGAAACCCCCTTGCGGATGGCGATCTGGATACTTCCCACACCGCTGCCCGAGTCATCCGACATTGTTCCCCGGATGGTGCCGGCGAAGGGCACGGGACCGGTGGTGTCATTGGGCGTCGGAACCGTCAATTGGCTGACGGGAGCAATCCCATCGAAGTACAAGGTATCGGTGCACAGGCTGTCGTTGCCGGCACTGTCCTCCACCTTCTGGGTAATCAACAGCGTGCCCGAAGGAGGATTCGTACTGTTCAAGACCAGGTTCGGGTAGGCCCAACTGGTCGGGGTAACGGACCCGGAGGGGCACGATATCCAGGTGGTATCCCCCCCCACCAGCGACACCCAATTGAATCCAGTCCATTTCATGCCGCCGCAGTGGATGAAGAGGCGGAAGGAGTCGGGGTTCACGGCGCTGAACGTTTCGGTAAAGTCACCGGACAGATTGTGGGTGCCCAGGCCCAGGTTGGTTCCCGGCTGCGGCAACGTCAGGTTGCTGAAGGGAACGGTGCTGTCGAAACGGAGGACGTCCGTCCAGGAAGTATCGTTGCCGGCACTGTCCACCACCTGCTGGGTCACCTCCAGATTTCCGGAAGAGAGATAGGGGTGGCTCAGGTTTAGACCTTGATAACTCCAGTTCGTCTGCGAAATGGTGGTGGCGGGAAACGAAGTAACCGCCGTGCCCCAGTTGCTGCCGTTCCAGTAATATGTGCCGCGACGGACGGTGAGGCGGTACTGGCTGGTGTTTATCCCGCTCCCCCCCTGGTCCGACAGCGTTCCGCTTAAAGACTGGTTGGGATTCAGCCCCACCCAACTGCCGGAGTCCGGGTTGGTCAGTTCGCTATGGGGGTAGTCCGCATCGTAGCGCAGGTTATCGGTGTTGGAGGCGCCGTTGCCGGCGCTGTCCGCCACTTGCTGGGTAATTTCCAGGGTACCGGAAGGCGGCAGGGGTCCGCTCAAATTCAGGGACTGGTAACGCCATTCGGTCTGTGAGATGGTCGTGGCGTGCAGGGAATCCGGCGGTCCCGTTTCCCAACTGACGCCGTCCCAATGGTAGGCGCCGCAGCGGATGACCAGGCGGAATTGGCTCGTATCTATAAGGCTCCCGCCCTGATCGGCCAAGCTCCCCCGCAGCTCCTGGCTGGAAGTTACTCCCACCCAGGAGTTTTCCGGCGGGGAAGTCAATTGGCTTACGGGCGGGGTTTTGTCGTAGCGCAGGAAGTCAGTGTAGATACTATCATTGCCCGCATGATCCTCCACCTTCTGCCGGATGGTGATCTCGCCCGACTCCAGGAAGGAGAAATCCAGATCCAGATTCAGACAGTTCCAACCTGTGGAGGAAACCGGGAAGGGGGTGAACCAATGGTCGCCGGTCCCCTGGATCCACCCAGAGCCGTTCCAGTAGTAGTTCCCCAGGTTGATGGCCAGGCGGAAGGCGCCGGCGTTAATCCCGCTGCCACCGGCCGGATCGGATAAGGTTCCAGTCAGATCCAACTCCTCAACAACCCCCACCCACGAGCCGGATGCCGGGTCAAACAGCGCGCTCTGGGGATACACTCCATCGTACTGCCAGGAATTCGTCTGGCTGACGGTGTTTCCTACGTTATCCACGGCCTTGCGGGTGATCAAAAGCGTCCCGGAGGGGGGAAGCGAATCGGTCAGCGGCAGCCCTTGGTAAAACCAGTTCGGAGGATTGATATTCGTAGCCAGGAACCAGGTAGTATCACCGACTGGATTCCAGTTGTACCCGGTCCACTCATAGCCTCCGCATTGGACAGCCAGGCGGAATTCGACGGAGTTGATCCCGCTGCTGAATCCGGAATCGTTGACGGTTCCGGCCAAGGGCAGATTGGACGTCAAACCCAGCCAGTTTGGGCTGGGGGGTGGCTGAGTTATGGTGGTCTGAGGAAAGCTCCGGTCGTATTTCAAGGTATCGTAACACGTGGAATCGTTTCCCGCCTGGTCCTCCACTTTCTGCGCGATGACAAGGTCGCCCGATAACGGAGGATTGGTCCCATTCAAGGGTATATCCAATTCGTGCCAGGAGGCTTCTGTCACGCTATCGGGGGTAAACCAGTGGGCGCTATTGATCCAACTGCTACCATTCCAGAACCAGTTCTGACGTTGAATCTGGAGTTGGAAGGCGTCCGGCTGAACCCCGCTGCCCCCGGCCGGATCGGACAAGGATCCATGCAAGTCCAGTTCCGGAACCGGTCCCACCCACGTGCCAGGGGTAGGCGTATCCAACTCTGAGACCGGATTCTCGCAGTCGAGACCGAATTGCACGGTCTCTTCGTCATGGTGCAGCACATTGTCCCAGGCGCTGGCGGTAAGAAGATACTGGCCGCTGCCGTTCAGGTAGCCGGGATTGGGATTGGTCTGCGACCATTCCCACAAGCCGGGGGAGACATTCGAGATGCCGTTCACGTACACGTAAGCCGCTGAGGGGGAAAATCCGGAACCGGTCCAGTATTGATTGGTGGCGAGCGCCCGAATCTGGATCTTGAGCGAATCATCCAGCAACCCGCTGAAAGCTTCCCCACCTTCGAAAACTTCTCCGCTGATGTATGACGTGCCCGGACGGCACCACTGTCCGGGCGTCAGGCCGAGGGTCAGGTCCGGCGCCAGCAGGTCAATGATAATGCTTGCGTCCGCCGTGTCGGAGGGCGAGGCTGTGCGGTACTTGACCCGCACATAAACGGTATTTTCGGCATTATAGCTGGGGGAAATGAACGCGATGGTATCGGAAAATACCTGGACTACAGTTTCGAGGATATCCCACTGGGTGGGCTCCGGCTGATTATTCCACCAGATCTTGATCTGATCGAAGCCGGGATTATCGGCTGTCACGTAGATGGCCACCGAATCTTCGCACGATGTCCAGGGAGCGCCGTTGGCCAGGGAGAGAGAGTCTATTTCCAGGGCCATCGCCGAGGCGGCCGGGAGCAGGGCCGCCAGGGCGGCGAACAACATGGAAAGCAGGATCCGTTTACGCATAACTCACCTCGGGGTGATGTAGGGTTTCCATCGGGCCGGTTGAAGCTTTACGGCATCCCCGGCGGGTAGGGCGGCATGGGGATGGGAACACGACCAGGTCCGTCGTCGCCTCCCGTTGCGATGATATAGACAACGGCGGCCAGAACCGGCCCCCCCACGATGGGGCGATTCAGGAGAATGTCAGTGCGCCGGAGCAGTAGCGGCGAAGTCAAGAAGGACCAAATACCGCCGTCGGAGGGGGGTGGCGGCATCCGGCCGTCCAGAGTGTAATGATGGTATTGCAGGTTGGATACCAGCCGGCCCTGGAGCCGTGCGGCGGTGATCTGGTACTGATTGCCGTCCTGAGCGCCGGCGAAGAGCAGGTTATTCAGCATCACGGGGTCGCGGGGGAACTTGGCCTTCAGGTTCAGCGGCTCTTCGACCCGGCCGAAACCGAGCTGCCAGGTCTTCAGGTTGACGGCGTAGAGGGGGGTGAACTGGTCTTCCAGGCGCTTGACGGCCAGGAGGCACTGCGATCCGGTCACCCAGGTGGGCCCGGAATAAAGGTTGGTCAGCACCTTGCCGGCGGCGAACTCGCGCTGCCCCTGCCCTACCACCTGCTGGACGGTGAAGCCTCCCTGCTCGTCCGGCTTCAATTCCAGCAGCCCGATGTTGGATTCGAAGATGGAGGCGTCCACCTGGCCGATTTGATTTTCCGGCAGTTTACTGGCGTAGTAGGCAATCCGGTCGCCGCTCAGGGGATCCCAACTGGGGCGGAAGCAGTCGAAATTTTCATTGACGCTTGCCGTTGCGACGCTGCCGCCGCGGGCCAAGTCTATCAGGTTGATAGCCAGGCCCATCCGCCCTTTCTTGGCGCCTTTCTGGTAGGCGGTGTAAGCCAGCAGCCCGGAACGGGGGGCGGGGCACCAGGCGGGGAACAGGTCTTCGCCGTCGTTCACCGTCAGTCGCCGGAGCACCGGCGGCTTATCCAGGTATTCGAAGACGCTGGAGATGAGGTATAAGTCGCCGCCGCCAGTCCGGGAAGAGCCGAAGACCAGGTCCCGCCCGTCGGGCGACCAGCGGGGGTGGTATTCCGTGAACTGCTCGTTTCCCTGGTCGGTCAGGCGGAAGGGTTTCAGGTCGTCCAGGTTGGCCACGTACACGTCGGGATTGCTCGAGGGACCGCTGCCGATGAAGGCGAACCAGATCTTCCCCTTGCGCTTTACCGGGCACCAGTCGAGCTGGTCGTCGCAGCCCTTATCCTCCCGGGCGCTGAACAGGTCCACCTCGCCCTCGGCGGGAGCCGGGCTGGAGGTGATGAAACGGAAAGTGCTGTCACCCCGGTGAAAGAAGTGCAGTTCCTTGCGGTTCTGCACCAGCCGGGAGTAGGCCACCCAGTTGCTGTCTACCGGGCAGGGAATGGGATTCAGCAACTGCGCGGAATCGCTGGCCACCAGGGTGACGGTTTGGGATGCTTCGATCAGGGGCTGTTGCGCGCCGGCGGAAGCACATCCAATCCAGGCCGTAGCGGCCAACAGCAGGCGAGGCATGAGTTTCATGATGGATCCTGTCGTCAGGGGGCAAGATTGGTAGAACAGGCTTGCGCGGACTCCACGAAGTCTCGCAGGTTAGCCTTCTCGCGGTACCGGTTCAAGTAGTCTTCGAAGGCGAGATACGCCTTGAAGCGGTACTGTTGCTGTTTGGCGGGGTCGGCGCAGGTTTCCGCCAGCCGTTTCAGGCTGTGGGCGGAGAAGTACTTCTGCCGGTGCGTGATGTCGTCGTAGTCCTGCGGGTCGATCCGGTTGGAGTACGTCTCCACCAGGCGGTACTGCTGCAAAGCCTCTTCGAATCGGCTCAGCATATAGTAGCAATAGGCCAGGTTGCAGATAGCCACGGGATTGACAGGCTTCATCTGCAGGGCGTTTTCGTAATGCCGGGCGGCGAGATCGAAGAGGTTGCGATCCTGGTGGTAGAGGCCCAATTGGCATTGTGCCGGGACGTAGTAACGCTCCGCCTCCACTTTGGAAGCGGGGCGTTCAATGCTCTTGAACTTGGCGACGGCGTCTTCCCACCGCCCCTGGCCGGCCAGGGCCATGCCGGCCTCGTAAGCGGCCCTGACGGTCGGGTCATCGGGATCCTTTTCCGTCAGAATAGTCCCCACACGCCCGGCGATGCCCTCCACCTGCTTGTAGCGCCCGGCCTGAAAGTGGTCGCGGGCCTGGGCCAACTCCTGGGACGCCTCGGGTTTGTGTTTATTGAAATCCGGCGCCCCGGCCACGAGCCGTTCCGCCTTCCGCAGGTCATCTTCCACCTCCTTCACGTATTCCTGCAGCAGGCGATCCACGCGGCCGGCGAGGCCTATCACCGAGGCGTAGCGCTCTTCCCGATAATCCTTCGAGGCCTGCTGGCACAACTCAACGGCCTGCTGCTTCTGGCGGGAATCAGGCGCAGAAGCCAGGTGCTTTTCCGCCACCTGCAATTCCGTCTGGGCCTGCTGCCTCTTGGGATCATGCGGGGGGATCGTCACCGGTTGTGGCGCAGGTTCCTGCACGGGATCCGGGGAGGGCGGCGAAATGTAGGGTTTTTCCACCTGGGTGGTGGTGATGGTATCCGGTTCAGGGGGAGGACCGGAAGAAGAATCCTGTACGACTTTGAATGGATTGGGATCATCGGTACTCTCTGGGGTCTTCTTGCTGCAGGAGAGCGACAGCAGGGCGCAGGCAGCCAGCAGCGCCGCAATCAGCGCCAGGTTGATCCAGCGAACAGGGGTGCGATAACGGTTCATGGCGAGTACCATCGGTTGACGGATAAGCCTCCGCCGCGGGGAGGCCGCTTCATTGCAGCCGGACTCGGTGCAAGTCCAGGTCATCCCCGGCGGGATCATAGGGACCGAAAAGGATTTGCGCGGGTAAATCCCACACCCGCAGGTAGTAGGATTCGCCTGCGCTAATGACATTGCGTACGGCCCAGGCGGTGAATTCCCGCTCCTCCAGGCGCAGGACGATTCCCTTCTGAGGGTACTTCAGCACCGCCTTGTGGGGTAAAAGGCCGCGCGGCCCCACCCCGTGTGCGTCTATTCTCCCCCCATCCACACCGAACAGGGCGCCGGACCAGGAACCGGCGGCGGGGCCCACTTCGAACCAGGTTCCCAGGCCGGGAGCAGCGTGCACCTCCAGGCGGTATTCCACTTCGGCGGGGGCAACCGGCAGATGCGCCGCGGCGGTCACCTTGGCGCCCAATTGCGGGTGCCCGGCAGGGATCATCGCGGCCCCCCGGAAAGGATCAGGCAGGCTCTGCGGGTCCAGCGGATCGGCGCTGGTGTTGACCAGGATGAACGGGAAGTTCGCGCCCCGGGCCGCCTGCACCTTCAGGGCCAGGAGAGCCAGCCCGTACCGGACCGTAGGCGCGGCCCAGTCCCCCGCCGACCCCGCCACCAGCCACAAGGCGGTGTCCGGGTGCCGCAGCACTTCCGCCGGACCCAGCCAGGCCATGCGCTCGAGGTCGTCGGCCCAGAGACGCCCCTGCACGGCCAGCCCGTAGGGCTTCAGCGCGGCCAGGAGCGCCTGCGCCGAACGGGGGTCGGGAGGGAGGGAGGTGAGGAAGAGGGAGGGCATGGGAGCCTTTGTCACAAATTTACGGATTATACCGGATCAGCACCGGAATTTCCAGAGCCACGACCGGCGAGACCAGCAACCCTGAAGGGGAAAGTATGCCGGGAGGATTGACGAAGGACATCAAGGTATCGCCTTGATAGATTTCAGTTTTTTCGACCGTGCCTTCTACTTTAAACATGTACCCCAGCGTGAGATAAATACCCTTATAAAGTTCGACCTTCTGCGCTTTCTCCTGCGGTTCTCGTAGCGCGTACTCCTGGTATTCCTGGAGAGGCAATTCGAGATGCACGGTTTCGGAAAACACTTGGCCGGCGCGGACCGGCGTGACATAGGGGGCCATCAGCGAGGTGGGAGAAACATCCGGCGGCACCGGAGGGATGGCTTTCATCAGGTGGACGATTCCGTATTCCTGGAAATAAACATAGATGATATCCGGGTTAATATTCCAGCGGGGATAGGTTTTATATATCCGGTTCAGTAAATAGCAATCCCTGTCTCCGGTATTCCGAACCTGGTAAGTACATTCCAGCAAGTTATCACCGAACAGATCGAACTGAACGTGAAATATCAATCCATCCTGTTCCACTGTTGACATGTTGCTCTCCTTCATGGCATTCGAGATGCCCGGGATTTTAAATTCCGCCGGGAAACCACCGGTACTCGGGATGACCATCCCGGCGAACAGCACTGTGGCGAAGCCTACGAGTTTGCGCGATACTCGCCCCATCATCGCGCCAATCCCTGCATTACCACGGGGGGCCGCCAGGCCAGTTGCGGGAGTAGTATGACGGACGGAGAGGAATCCCGAGTTCTTCTCTCATGGAATTTTCCGTGGGGAAGTCGTTGCTGAAGTCCGGCACAGCGGCCGGGGTTCTATCCGGTTGGGTGATCGTTCCACCGGGCAAGCCTACCGTGACCCGTTCCTCACCCCGAGCCGATGGCTTAGATTGGCCTGGATACAAATCGTATGGTCCATTGGCGTTCGTCCCGTTGGCATTGTGAGTGGCGTGGATTAACTCATGCCCGAGTATCACTTCCGAGCCGACGTTAACATCAGGGGGATCCGCATGACTGTGACTGACATTGGGATCCCATCCCACCGTACTGTCGCTACCGACGCCTGGATTTTTGTATCCCTTGACGTTATGTGGGCGACAAAAATTGCCTCCGGGCTGAATGGTGACCTTGCGCCCGCTTTCGGCAAGGCTGCGGAATATTTCTCTTCCGGATTTGGTGGAATAAATTCTTTCCAATGCGGTCACAGCGCTGGCGGCAAAGGCGGCATCACCCTGAATATTAACCGGGCCTCCGAAGACAACAGTCGGCGCCCCGGCCACGATTTTGCCCCCATGCAGGGTCGAATCGGATATTCGCGCCGCCGGCATACCCCCAACAATCACACTTCCCGATCCAGAGCTGATGGCATCCGGCGGCCCGGCGCAAAGGGCTGTATCGGACAGCCGGGCGCCGGCCAGCCCCACGATCTGGACCGTGGGGAATCCGGAGGAGATGTTCCCCCCCACGTGCGGTTTGGGTCCCGGGTCAACCATGGGACAGAGGTGGTAGTCGGTGATTCTGGCCGCATTTTTCGCCATGGAAATGGCGATTGCCATGCCCACCAGGGCCCCCACCGCCGCACCGACAACCGCGCCGATGACTGCCCCCACCGGGCCGCCCACCAGGGCCCCGATGGTCGCGCCGACGACCGCGCCTCCCGCCGCCCCGATCACCGCACCCGCCACGGCGGCGTTGTACGTTTGGGCTCCCGGAGCCACTATACGTTCCTCTCGCTGTTAAAGGAACCGGCAATGGAGCGAAAGTCCGGCAGCAGGGAATCGAATTCACTGGTCAGAGCCGTGCCGGTGATCGTCCAAGCCTTTGTCGACGCGACAAAATAGGTCTGGAATTGCTTGATGGGCTTTCCATTGGCAGGGCGCCAACTGTAGATCACATAGGGAACGTCCCTGCCCTGAACCGGCAGCACGCCTTCCTCCACCAGATTGAAACCCGCCAGGTTCTCAAGCTCTTTCCTTTGCTGGCGGGCATATTCTTCCACCGTCGCGGCAGCCGGCAAGTCCTCCTGGGTAATCACTACATTCCTGGGAAACTCATCTTCGCCCCTGGCAATGAAAGTGATGAAGGCCTGGCGGTTCCAATCTTTGGGCGACCGGATGTGAAAGTCCGGAGTGTGGAAGTTGTCGAATTCCATCGCCTTACCTCGGGCTGAGAGTTAGCCGGTTTCCTCAGTTGATCTTGACAAGCGGGGCATTGATGACAATTTGACCGGGGCTCAGGGTAACGGTGGATCCCCCGCACTTCAGAGTGATTTTCTTGGCCGCCGTTATCGTAATCTCATCGGAATCGGCATCCAGTTTGATGCTCTTCTGCTTGGTGTTCAGCACAATGTTGCCTTGGCCGGCGACGACCTTCACATCCTTCTCCTTCGAGAAGACGTCCACTTCGCCGGAGCTCATTAAGGAGGCGGATTCGTTGCCCATGACATCCGCCGAGGCCGGGGTAATCAGGGCGACGCCATTCATTCCGATGGCACTGAAGGTTTCCGGAGTCAGATTGATGATGCTGTTGGGGGCGGATAGGATAATCCCTGAGGGTTTGTTTTCATCCTGTTTAGTTATAGCAAGATAGGATTCTCCTAAAGCTAAATTAGACCAGATGACGCCATTGGTATCCTGTTCAACATTGGACAGCGAACTCAACCCCTGACCGACCTTGGACTGCGCTGCCTGGCTCAAGGCGGAAGCGATTGGAAAGACCTGGTCGCGCAAAATCCTGACATTGTCAGTAAAGCAGTGACGTGGTCTATTGATATTTTCCATGAATTCTGGAGTTTCCCATTGCCAACCGTTTATGAAAATCCCTTTCATTGCATGCAGAACAAAATAACCTTTTGTGGTCTGTCGGATTCCATCCAATAAAGAAAATCTGGAGGGAGAACCCATGTAAATGTGGCTTTTATCATAGGGGGAGTGAATTGCCGTCCTCTGGTAATCGGTCTTATCCTCCATCATGATTTCGTTGCCGGCAGCGGATTTCAGGCGGTTGATGGTGTGATCCGGGCGGGTGACCGGGCTGATGGTCTCCGGATTGGGGACGGCGGCGTCGATGATGGGCCGGTCCGGGTCGCCGTCGCAGAACCCGACCATGACTTCGGTGCCCTTGTGCAGGGGGAAGTGCATGCCGTAGTTGTTGCCGGCGTAGGGCTGGGCCATGCGCAGCCAGATGGAGGCCTTGCCGTCGCACCGTCCGCTCTCATCGAAGGGCATGATGACCTTGTAGCGCCCCTGGTCGTCAATCTGGGCGTACTCCCCGTCGGTGGCGTCATCAATCTTGGCCGGAAGGACGCCGTGCACGCGGGGCTTATGGGTGCAGCGTTCGGCGCGGAACTGCACCGAGTAGGGGATGGCGGTGAAACGGTTCAGGTAGTAGACCTTCTTCTCCAGTCCTGCCAGGGCCGCCTGCAGCCCGGCAATCAAAAAGCCGGTCTGGCTGCCTTCGAATTCCGTGCCGAGGGTCAGGTACTGCTGATTCATGCTGCCCCGGTAGTGCCCTTCCAGGTTGAAGCAGTAGCCCGGCTCGACGTAGGGGACGGTACTTTCCCCCAGGTAGACTTCCTTGCGGCAGAGGATCTCTTCGGCGCGGATGCCGGCCAGACGCTCCCCTTCGGCGGGGGTGTCGAAGCGCTCGCCGTAGTAGTACACCTGCCCCCGCCCCCCCGGGTCCACCTCGGCGCTACCGGTGACCATCATGGTGGGCTTTTCGTAGTTGTAGTCCTTCAGATAGAGGCGGGCGGGCACCAGCTTCTGCTGACAGGTGAAGCTCTTGATGACTTCCGTGCGGTGGTCGAAGTCCAGCCCCGATACGGGGTGGTACTTCAGGGTGCCGCCGTAGCAGGCTTCGGTGTGGGCGATGCGGGTGTCGGTGATGACGACCTTCTCACCGGAAGCGTTCTGTTCGAAATAGTAGTACAACCCTTCCCGTTCCAGCCAGCGGCAGAGGAAATCCAGGTGGCTTTCCCCGTACTGGCAGACGTAGGGGATCTTGGGGTAGTCGTTCTGCAGCTTGAAGCCGTAATCCTGCGACCCCAGGCCGGCGTCGGCCAGGAGCAGGTCGAGGATTTCCGGCAGGGACTTGTCCAGGAAGATCTGGTTGTGATAGGTCAGTTGCAGCCACCACAGCTTGGGCACCAGCTTGGCGCGGTAGAAGTACACCTGGTTGAATTCCTGGTGCTGCTCGAACTGGGCCAGGATACCGTGGTAGGTCACGTCCCCACCGCTCTCCCGGTGGAAGATGAAGCGGGCGGGCTGCTGCAGGAGCTGGGCCAGGTTGAGGTCTCCGCGCTGGGAGGCCAGGGTAACCTCGAATTCGTAGGGCTTGGACAGGGCGTCGAAACCGTGGAAATTCACCACGGCGAAGGTCTCGCTGTCCAGCATGGCGGAGATGAAGGAGAATTTTTTTGCGGTCAGGAAAGCCATGATTTACTCCCCGGCTTGTGCCCCGGTTTGCGTCCCCGCAAAAGCCACGGCGACGGCGCCCTGGCTGTCCAGATCCAGCAGGACCTCGCGGGGGACTTCGCCGCCGCCCAGGTGCTCCAGCAGACTGCGGGAGAGGCGCGGCAGAATGGTGCCGTTCAGGATGTGGTCAATGTTGCGCGCCCCGGTTTCGACTTCGGTGCAGCGCGCCGCCAGGTGATCGGCCACGGCGGGAGTGTAGCGCAGTTCCATGCGGTTATTGTCCGCCAGCATGCGCCGCACAACCTGGAGTTTCAGCTCCACGATCTCCCGCATGATCTCCGGGCGCAGGCTGTAGAACGGCACCACGGTCATGCGGGCCAGCAGGGCCGGCTTGAAGTGACCCGACAGCAGAGGCCGGATGGCGCTCATCACCGCCTCCCGGGGCGGTTCCGGCCCCGCCGTCATCTCCTGGATGACATCGGCGGCCAGGTTGCTGGTCAGGATCAGCACGGTATTGCGGAAGTTGATATCCTTGCCTTCGCCGTCGGTCATCTGCCCCTTGTCGAAAACCTGGTAGAACAGGTTCATCACGTCCAGGTGGGCTTTCTCGGCTTCGTCCAGGAGGACCACCGAATAGGGGCGCTGGCGCACCGCCTCGGTCAGCAGGCCGCCTTCGCCAAAGCCCACGTACCCGGGCGGCGACCCCACCAGGCGGCTGACCGTGTGCCGTTCCTGGTATTCGCTCATGTTGATGGTGATGACGTGTTTTTCGCTGCCGAAGAGCAGGTCCGCCAGGGCCAGGCCGGTCTCGGTCTTCCCCACCCCGCTGGGGCCGACCAGGAGGAACACTCCCAGCGGCTGGAGGGGATTTTTGATGCCCGCCTTGGCCGCCTGCAGGCTTTCGGCGATGACTTCCAGCGCCTGATCCTGTCCGCGGATGCGCTTGCCCAGGTGCTCCTTCAGGGCCACGAGCACCCCAGCCTCGTCCCGGCGCAGTTTGCCCAGAGGGATGCCGGTCCAGTCGCTCACCACCCGGGCCACCACTTCCGGGGTGACCTCGATCTGCAGCAATCCGCCCCGGGCCTGGAGGGTTTCCAGGTCACGGTTGGCCGCTTCCAGGTCGCGGCGGGCGATTTCATCTTCCGGGGCGGCGTGCAGCGCCTCGCGCAGGTCCACCACCCGGCGCGCCGCTTCCAGTTCCTTCTGCCACTGGCTGCCCAGGCACTCGGCTTCCCCGGCTGCCGCGTCCTGCGAGTCCCGCAGTTTCTGCAGGGCCTCGTCTTCGACCGGCAGGCCGTGAGCCCGGTCGCGCTTCAAGGCTTCGATTTCCCGCTGCCGGGCGGCCACGCGCCGCTCGGCGTCTTCCAGGGCGGCGGGCTTGGCGGAGAGGTTGATCTTGATCCGGGCGCAGGCGGTGTCCAGCAGGTCAATGGCCTTGTCGGGCAGGAAGCGGCCGCTGATGTAGCGGTCGGACATCTCCGCGGCGGCTACGGCAGCGTCGTCCCGGACGATAACCCGGTGGGCCGCCTCGTAATGCTCCTTGATGCCCCGCAGGATGAGGATGGTGGCTTCCACGCTGGGCTCTTCCAGCTTCACCAGTTGGAAGCGGCGGGCCAGGGCGGCGTCCTTCTCGAAGTACTTTTTGTATTCCCGCCAGGTGGTGGCGGCGATGGTGCGCAGCTCGCCACGGGCCAGGGCCGGTTTCAGCAGGTTGGCGGCGTCCCCCGCGCCCGAGGCGGCCCCGCCGCCCACCAGGGTATGGGCCTCGTCAATGAACAGGATGGTGGGCTGTTCGCTACCCTTGATCTCGTCAATGACTCCCTTCAAACGCCGCTCGTACTCCCCCTTGACCCCGGCCCCCGCCTCCAGCAGCCCCAGGTCCAGCCCCAGGAGCCGGACCTGCTTCAGCAGGTCGGGGACGTCCCCTTCGACGATGCGCCGGGCCAGGCCTTCCACCACCGCCGTCTTGCCCACGCCGGGTTCACCCACGCAGATGGGATTGTTCTTGCGCCGCCGCGCCAGGATGTCCACGATGCGGCGGATCTCTTCGTCGCGGCCGAACACCGGGTCAATGCCCCCTTCGCTCGCCTTGCGGGTGAAGTCCTGGCAGTACTTGGCCACGAACCCGTCAGCCGGGGCCGCACCCCTGGGCTGGTCCGATCCGGCGGACGGCACGGCGGCGGCGGTTTCCAGGGAATCGCGGGTGATTTGACCGAATTCTTCGGCCAGGGCGCCGCGGGGGATCCGCCCGGTCAATTCGGCCAGGCGCCCCGACCCGAAGAAGGAGGCCTTGGCCAGGAAGGCGGAGAGGATGGCTCCTGAACGGATGCGGGT
This sequence comes from Candidatus Zixiibacteriota bacterium, assembly GCA_003599535.1. GTDB lineage: Bacteria > Electryoneota > B3-LCP > B3-LCP > B3-LCP > SURF-9. The sequence continues at coordinate 46,037 of QZKQ01000135.1, forward strand.
TTCGCCCAGGTTGAGGGAGGCGATCAGCCAGGCATCCTGGAACAGTTCCAGGAGCAGAGGCGAGAGCGCCGGCTTGGCGGTGTTGCCGGCGGGGTGTTCCTCCAGCTCGCCCATCAGCGCCTGGCGAGCGGCGCCAGGCTCGAGGCCGAAGTGCGGGAAGACCAGCGACCAGTCGCTCCGGTCGGTCTCCAGCAGTTTCAGGAAGAGGTGAGCGGGCGTGATCTCGTAATGGGAGCGGGAGACCGCCAGGCCCACGGCGTTCTGCATGGCCGCGGTGCAGAAATCGTTCAGGTGCAGGAACAGTTCCCGCGCGTTGACGGTGATCATGCCTCGTCCTTGCGATTGACGGGAGGAGCTATGCTCTGGCTCGGAAATGTTACCGATTCGGAGGGCCACGCTCCGTTGTGGCCAAAACCTTTGCAGAGTAAATCAAACCTGCGGCTTGGATCCGTCACCTGGCGGATGGTTCTCCCAATCGGCGCCTGGGGAAGCGAAATGCTTAAATCCAGGACAGACCGAAAGTCCGGCGCCATTACAGCCCCACTTCGGGATGGAAGTCCGCCGGTTTTTCGGTGTAGATCCAGGTGTTCCAACCCAGTTGCGACCAGGCGGGGGATCCCAGCCGGGCCTTTTCCACCAATTCGGGGTAAAGTTTCAGAGTGACGGTCCATACCAGCGGTTTGTCCAGGTACTGGGCTACCGCCGCCTGCAGCTCATTCCAGGCGTCGCTGCCCGGCAGGAACCGATGGAAGTCTTCGCTGTTCAGGGGGCCCAGGGCAACGCCGAACTTGCCGGTGCGGTCCAGAGCCACGGATCCCACGCTGCAGTCCAAACCCAGGCGGCAGCCGGCCTGCCCCAGGCGGCACTGCTGGTCGGGGGGGATATCCGCAAAGCGGGGAATCCCCTGGATAATATCCACGTCCGCCACGCCCAGGAAGTCGCAGAGCAGTGCGTGCAGGCCTTCGGCGGTGCGCGGTCCCGGCCCCGCCAGGGCGATGTAGCGCAGGGGATTGAGGCGGCCCCCAGCGGACGCCTCCGCCCGGGCGGCGCCGGCTCCGGCCAGACAGTAGAGGCGCTCGATGACGGCGGGATCGGCCGTTTCCACCAGGCCACAGCCCAAGTGGTACTTCTGCCAGGCACGCACCAGCAGGCGGTAGATAACCGTGTGAATCAGGTCCAGGAAATCGCGTCCCGCGCTGCCCCCGTGGAACTGTTCCTGGAGCAGATCTTCGGTGTAAAACGCGGGCAGAGGCGACGATACCCCGTAAAGGCCCAGGAAGGTGGCCGTCAGGGTGTAGCGCCCGGAATCATCGGGCCAGGGCTCCACCGCCGCCAGGTCTCTGGAGGGGTGATCCAGCGCCAGGTGGGGGCGCATCCGCAGCCGGGACAGATCCACCCCGTCTCCCTCCTGCTGGACCAAGTGGCGCCGCAGCAGGCGCACCGCCTGGAAGAAGGTGAAGCTGGACGGATCGGAGATCAGAAGGCCGATCAGATCATCGGCCGGTATCCCATTCGCGGAGGCCATGAATAGCTGTCCCCGGTGAACGTTTCACGCAGTTCGAACTGGGTGAAGGTGTTAAGGGCGGCATAGAAGCCGAAGAGTTGATCCAGGACGCAACCGAAGAGGTATAGATCGCCCGGCCCGGCGAAGGCTTCCCGGTCGGCGGTCAGCGTCAGGCGCGTGCCGCGGACCACCGCCCCCTCGATGATGCGGTCCGTAGGCTCGGCCTGCAGCTCGCGGATGGCTTGAATGCGCTTCAGGCCGGCCTCGCAGCTCTGCTCCCGGCCTTCGGGATAAACGTAAAGCCGCAACAGAGATTGCAGGGTCTCCCGCTGCGCCACCTGTTGGAAGTTCAGTGAGAGATGCGACAGGAATTTCCAGGCGGCGTTGTGGCCCAGGGACGGCTGCACCGCCGGCGTGGGCGACATCAGGCCGGCGGGGATGACCGCTTCGGGCAGATCGAAAGTCGTTTGGCTTAAGGCTTCCCCCGTCAGGCGCTCAGCCAGGGGGCCGTTGCTGCAGGTCAGGGTGATGGACAATACCTCCGGCGCCAGATCGGTCCGCCCGGCAGCGTAGGGGAAAGCCAGGTGCAGCTCCGGGGAATCGTCCACCGGGGAGCGGGAATGGAGCAGTTGGTAGACCGCGGCTTCCCGGTCGCCCGCGCGGTACAGGTCCAGGGGTTGATACTCCCGTTTGGCCACACTCCCCTGGCGACACCCAACCACCCGGTCCACGCTGTACACCTGGTAGTGCCCCGACCGGGCCCGGGAGGGGGTGATGCGGACCTTCTCGGTGCGGTGGTCCAGGAGCACTGGCTCGGCTGCGTGCGGGAACAGGTTCACCACCGGAGTGGCGAATAGGAAGAACTTGCGCGGGGTGATGCGGGGCAGGGCCAGGTCGGCCCGGTCCAGCCGGAAGCAGACCTGGAAATCGCCTCCGAAACCCCGGTCGGTCCATTGATCCCAGCCTTCCAGGTCCAGGAAGAGGAATTTCTGGGGCAGGACGAAGTATTCCTGCAGCAGCCGGAAGCCGGGGAACACGCGTTCGGGATGGGGAAACAGGGCGGAATCACGGTCAAACCCGACGGGGCGCAGACATTCGCGAGGCAGAATATACGGCTCCCCGCCCTGGGCCGGCCGAAGCTCGACGTGGTCCAGGCGGCGGGTCAGCAACAGGAACAGGGTGGTGGCCTGTTCCAGGGTCTCCCCGAAAAAGAGGCGTAGCGAACGGGGCTGCCACTGGGCCAAATCCATCCCCTTCAGGCGCAACGACAGGGTGATGCTGGGCAGGCGTCCCGGCGCCTGCTCGCCGGCGGCGTCCACGATCTCCAGGGGATGCACATTGGTGGCAAAACAGGTGCGGAAGAAGCAGGTGGTGCCATCCACGGGGGTCGAGGCTACGGTGGCTCCGGCCGGCACGGTCAGGGACCGGGCCAGCCCCGGCCGGGGGCGAAACTGCACCACGGACACGGAGGGGAGGGGCCGCAAATAGTGGGGATACACCAGGTCCAGCAGGCTATGAATGATTTCGGGGAAATCATCTTCCAGCTTGGCCCGCAGGAGCCCGGTCAGAAAGGCCACTCCCTGCAGCACGCGCTCGGCGTCCGGATCGCCCCCCGCGACTCCCAGGCGGGGAGCCAGGGTGGGGTGCGCCTGGGCGAACTCGTGCGCCAGGTCTTCCAGGTCGCCCAACTGCTGCAGGTAAAATTTTTTCGCCGTGAATTCCATGTGGGGATCAGGCTTCGTGCAAATCCACGCGGCCGTCGGCACTGATGACGGTCTCGAACACCACCGGCAGGTTCCAGTCTTCCGCCAGGTACGCCTCCAGCCGGAAGCGGCGCACCAGGATTCCATCAGTATCGGGCACCAGGGTCACCTTGACCCGGTGCAGGCGCGGTTCATAACGCTCCACCACGCGGGCCAGGTTCTCCTCAATCTCCCGGGCGGGAAACGAACCCGACCCGGAGATCATGGCGGTCAGATCGGGAAGGCCGTAGTCTTCGGCGATCCCGGCGCTGCCCTGACGGGTGTTCAGCAGCCGGCGCAGGTGGCGCACGATGGAGGGGAGGCGCACGGAGGGATCCCCTCCGCGGCGTAATCCTCCGCCCGGCGCCGGGCGGCTGAGGCGTTCCAGTAAACGTTGATCAGACATAAGGAGTTATGTAAGTGGAGGCACCTCCCGGCCCCGCGCCGGAGCGCCGGCTGGGCCGGATCCGGCGCGGGCGGGAAGAAAACCTCAGGGCGGCGATCAGCTGTTGGGGATGTTCCAGTCGTCCTCTTTTTCCAGGCCGGTGAGTTCGTGCTTCCAGATGATCTTCTCATAGGTGAAAGCCACCTGCTCCATGTCATGGAAGGGCCGGCTGGATTCCAGGATGGTCATGGGCTTGTAGTTGCGGGTGCTCACCACGATGGCGTTGACCAGTTTGATGGTGTAGTACCATTCTTCATGACCCAAGGAGTTGATCTGGTAGAACTTCAGTTCCACCTCGCTGAACCGCTCCCCGTTGGCGCAGGCCAACTGGATTTTGGGGGAGGCGTTGTCAATGTGCTTGGTGATGATCAGGGGTTTGTGAACCCGCTGGCCGGTGGGCAGTCCGGTGTGGGTGTCGCGCGGGATCTCTACCTGGTGATCCATCTCGTACACGGTGATGAGCTTCTCCCGCCCCTTCTGGGTGCAGTCACCTTCGATGACGCCCTGGGACATGCCCACGAGCCGGAGGTAGGATAACAAAGCCATGGTGTTGCTCTCCTCTGGTTAAGACGTTGGTGGATAACCATTGTTAAAATGATTTGAGAGTTCGCCGCGCTGGGGAAAATCCGTTACTTGCCCGCGACCTTCTTGTCCAATTTGCCCACCAGGGACAGTTCGAAGAAGGCGCCCATGTACTTGATGAAGGGTTGGACCTTCATCTCCACCCGGTACCAACCGGGATCGTTTTCGACCTCGGACACCATGATCTGGGCCTTGCGCAGGGGACGGCGGGCGCGCACCGCTTCCTGGGCCTGGTCATCTTCCGTGACGTACTGCCGGATCCACTTGTTCAATTCCTGCTCCAGTTGCCCCCGGTCCTTGAAGGTGCCCAGGTTTTCCCGCTGGATGACCTTGATGTAGTGGGCCAGGCGGCTGACGATGAAGGTGTAGGGCAACTGCGTGCCCATCTTGTAATTGGTTTCGGCCCTGTGGCCCTCCTCTGTGTCGGGGTACTTGCGGGGCAACTGGCAGGAATTGGCCGAGAAGAACGCCGCGCAGTCGCTCCCCTTCCGCATGGTCAGAGGGATGAAGCCCTCCTCCGACAGTTCGAATTCGCGCCGGTCGGAGATCAGGATTTCCGTGGGGATCTTGGTCTGCAGGTTGCCCATCGCTTCATAGAAGTGCAGGGGCAGGTTTTCCACCGCACCGCCGCCCTGGGGCCCGATGATGTTGGCGCTGATGCGGTAGCGGGCGAAGCTGTCCACCACCCGGGTGGCGAAGGCGCAGGCGGCGTTGCCCCAGAGGAAATCCCGTTCATCGTTTTGCGCTTCTTCCTGGAAATGGAAGGATTTCACCGGGTTGGTCCGGGCGTTGTAGGGTTCGCGCAGCAGGAAGCGGGGCATCGCCAGGCCGACGTTGCGGGAGTCCTCCGATTCCCGGAACTTGCGCCACTTGATGGTGCGTTCGGTTTCGAACAGGGCGTGGAGGTTGTTGATGCTGGGCAGGCCGGCGAAGGAGTCCATCCCGAACATGTCCGGAGCGGCGGCGGCCACGAAGGGGGCGTGGGCCATGGTGGCCACGGCCGCCAGCTTGTTCAGCAGGAACATGTCCGGGGTGCTGCAGCCGAAATCATAGTTGCCCACCAACAGGCCGTAGGGTTCCCCGCCGTAGGTGCCGAAGGACTGGGTGTACACCTGTTTGTACAGCCCGGAAGTGACGACGTCCGGCGCATTCTTGAAATCTTCAGTCAGGCTCTCCTTGCTGACGTTCAGGATCTCAATTTTGACGTTCTGCTGGGGATCGGACTGGTCCACCAGGAATTTCAGGGCGCGCCAGGCGGATTCCAGCTTCTGAAAATCGGGGTGGTGCAGAATGGCGCTCATCTGCCGGCTGAGCTTCTGGTCGAGTTCGGCGATCATGCCGTCCACGACTTCCAGGGGGATGCGGACCTGTTCCAAACCGACCTTGACGTACTCCTCGAGGAAGTGGCGCAGGGCCAGGCGGGCGTCGGGGAGCTCTTCCTCGCCCAGGTGGATCATGTCCAGCAGTTCTTCCACGGCGGAGGGTTGCGCCTGCGGCGCCGGCGCGGCTTCGGGGGCCGCGGCCTTGTTCTCTGATTGAGACATGGGACCCACCTATTCGCTTAGACCGAGTTCATTCAGGATGCGCGTGCGCAGGACGGGATCCTGCACCAGGCGTTTCAGTTCCTTGACGAACGCCCGGTTATTCCCCAGGGGGCCTTTCAAGGTCTTCAGCGCCTTGCGCAGATCCATTAGTTTTTTCAGTTCCGGGACCTTCTCCAGGATGGCGTCCGGTTCGAAATCCCGGATGGAACGGAAGTCGAGGGACACGTTCAACTGTGCGTCCTCGGCGCCGGACAGCCGGTCCGGGACCAGCCCTTCGAATTGGACTTCCTGGCCGGCCAGGACCTCGGAGAAGTTATCCCGGTCAATGTTCAACGGCTTGCGGTCTTCCAGGGGGGTGCCGTCCTCCCGCAGGGTGAAATCTCCCATCACCAGGACTTTCAGCGGGAGTTCCACCTCTTCCTTGGCGTCTCCGGTGGCGGGGCGGTAGGTGATGTTAACCCGTTCTTTGGGCGGCGCCGAACCTTTCTGAGCCATGGGTTCCTCCTGTATTTGGAACGAATTCAAGTCATTTTCCGGCGTCCTCTCAGGCGGGGTAGTCCACCACCTTAGAGGGATCTAGCAGGGAGAGGCGATCCACCACTTCCTCGATCAGGGGTCGGCCTCCGTCTTCCAGGGCGGCACGGGGTTGCTTGCGCAGGCCCGTCAGAACCGCGGCCAGGGCTTGGGCGGCCAGATCGGGGTCCCACCGGTCCAGGCGGTATTCCTCGATCAGGTCAAGAACTTCCCGGGCGTAGGGGGCCATCAACCGCTGCAACTTGGGGCGGGCGCACACCTGGCACAGGCCCAGATCCCAGAGCAGGCGTTCGCGGGCCGAGGCCGCCAGCCGCCTTCGGGTGTTCAGCTCGCGCAGGGCGGCAGCCATCTTGTTGGCCTTGACCATCTGCAGCGCCCGGGCGACGCTATCAGCCACGGCGGATTCGGTGGATCCCTCCGGCAACGGCGCCGGGGCCTCCTCCACCGCGGGGTTCCGCAGCCGGCGGATCCAGGCCTGGGTATCGGGGTCGGCGAAGGGCACCCCGTCCACGAACGTCATAGACTCCAATCCCGGCAGTCGCCGCAGCAGATCCAGGGTCTCCCCTTCCACCGCCTCCCGGACCCGGGGCCGCCCCATCTCTTCTGAAGCTTCGGCCGCGTAGCGGCTGGGATCCAACCAGAAGCGGTGCTCCTGGACCTGGGCTTCCGCCAGGGCGAGCAGTTCCGCCCAATTGGCCTCCTGCCGCAGGCGGGCCAGGGCGGCGATCACGGCCGGCTCGGGCGAGGCCAGGAGGGTGCGGTTGTCGGTGTGGCTGGGCAGTTCCCGCAGCGGCAGCCAGGCGACGATCCGGTTCAGGCGGAAGGCCAGCGGGCTGAACGGATCGCGGTTCTGCTCGGCGCGGCAGGCCCGGGCCAGGAGGTCCAATCCGTCCTTCAGCAGGTCCTGGGGATCGGTCTTTTCCGGGGCGGGCGCTTCCGCCCGGGGCGCGGAGCGCAGCGCGGCAATCGGCTCCGGAGGCCCCGGGGGAGGCGCCGCAGGTCGCTCCGCCTGCAGTTGCTTTAGTTGGGATGCCAGTTGGTGCAGCGGCGGGGGATCCGGGAAGCGCGCCTGCAGCAGCGCCTGGAGCGCGTGCAGGTCATCCAGGAATGCCTGGCGCTCCGGTTCCGGCAGGAGCCGGCCGGGTTGGCGCGCCACCTGGGGAACGATCTTCTCGCACCACCAGGCCAGAATCTTGTAACGGTTGACCGGCGGCTCGGGCGGGGGGTACAGGCTATCCCAGAACTGCTCCAGCAGGTCGCGGAGAATGTGGCAGCCCAAGGCGGCTCCGGTCATCCCCCGGCGCACCGCCAGGGCCTGGGCCAGATAGACTGCGGCCGCCAGGTGCTTGGATTTTTCCGCCAGGATCTCCTGCGCCAGATCCGCTACCCGCGACCAGTTCACCGCCTCGGACCCCTGGGGCGAGGAGAGCTTGGCGACTTCCGCCTTGAGTTCTTCGAAGGAGTCGTCGAAACTCACGTCCTCGCCCGCCGGGGAATTCCCGGGGATGGGGGTTTTGCCGAGATCGCGCAGATCCATGATTTGCGGTGTAGGTAAGGGTGATTGTCCGTACTGCCGGCGCTACTGCCGGATAATGATTCGGGGTACTTCGGTAACCATTACGGCGGGAGCCCCTCCGCCGGAACTGCCGTGGTAGTTGATCACTTCCCGGAACTCCCCGCCCAGGTCGAAGCCGGCCTCGATCCAGTCCAGGTTCTGCGCGGCCAGGGAGGCGGAATGCTGGGGAAATTCATCCCGGTAGAGCTTCCGGGAGCCGCTCTGGAAATCGTACAGAAAGTCCCGTAGCGTATAGCTGCGATCCAATTTCAATATATCCCCGTTATAGACGGGAACTTTAATGGTCATGCGCACTTCCACCTGCGCTCCGGGACGCCAGGTGTAGCTTATGGGGGAAAGCATCGCCGTACCGAGGTACTCCCGCCGGCCATGGGAATTCCCCATTTCGGCCAGTTCCACCAGGAGGCTGACCGGCTTACGATGGGCCCCATTATTGGCCGACAGATATTTCGGGGCTACGGTCACGAGGTAGCTCTGGGTGGCGCCTCCTTCGTTTCCGGAGGCGAAAGAGGCGCCACTGCCCGCTCCCCCTGGATGGTTGATGAAGCGCAGGAAGTTTTCAGTAAAGGGGATACCGGCTTCGAATCCGTGCAGCCCGGTCCAGGTCTTGGCCCGGGCCCGCGGGGTGAAGATCAGGAAAGGTCTCGCGGTCTCAGCCTTGAAATCCTGCACCTTCGAATCCTGCATGGCCGCCGGGGCGCTATACACCTGTCCAGCCCAAGTATCCTGAAGGTAATTGGCGGTGTGGTATATCCCCGCCCGGGCCAGGTAGCGCAGGGGCAGCGCAGCGAGGCCCCAGATTTCGCTGGAACCGTAAATGCCGGCTTTCTCCCGGGCTCTCTGACACTGCTTGAAGGCCTCATCAAAACGCTTGGACTCACCGTCTATTTCCTCGCGGATCAGGGCGTAGGCCGGTGAGGGGCCGGCCGCGGCGG
>QZKQ01000040.1 GCA_003599535.1 Candidatus Zixiibacteriota bacterium
GCGACGCTTAACCGGTCGGGAGACGAAGCATGCTCCCCCCGAGCGTCATCACCCTCATGCTTCGTTTCCCGGAGGGCAGAGGCGTGGGCCGGAGGTCGTGGTCAGGGTCTCAAGAAGCGAGGACCCCCATCCCTCTCCCCGCCCTCCGGGAACCAGAAGCATGCCACCACGGCCGGGGCATTTAGGATATCAGTTACTTTATGACCATCATTCCCGGGCTACGGTCGAGCTATCCCGCTGAAGCGGGATGCCCGTACGATGACGCCCTACGGGGCGATGTGTTTCGCTCTTGCCTCGGGGATGCGATCCCGGGCACTGGAGGGCAATCAGCGTGACACACAACAGTAATCTGACTCCACGGCGAATTTTCGCAGCGGTTACACGATAGGCTTGTTCCCTGTTTTCATTTTCCTCTGGAAGACCCGACAACCGATAAAGGCATCCCATGAAAAAAGTCCTGACCGGCAACCAGGCGGTGGCCTGGGGAGTGATGTGCTCCCGCGCCCAGGTGGTCTCCGCCTACCCCATCACTCCGCAGACCACCATCATCGAGGAGATCGCCGAGCTGGTCTCTTCGGGCCGCCTGAACTCCCGCTTCATCAAGGTGGAATCCGAGCATTCCGCCATGGCCGGCTGCATCGGCGCGGCCCAGGCCGGAGTACGCGCCTTCACCGCCACCTCCGCCCAGGGCCTGGCCCTGATGCACGAGCTGATCCATTGGGCTTCGCTGGCCCGGCTGCCCATCGTCATGGCCGACGTCAACCGCGCCATGGCTCCCGGCTGGACCATCTGGACCGACCAGAACGATACCCTGTCCCAGCGCGACACCGGCTGGCTGCAGTTCTACTGCGAAACCAACCAGGAAGTGCTGGACACCGTGCTGATGTCCTTCAAGATCGGCGAGATCGTGAAGCTGCCGGTGATGCTGGTGCTGGACGCCTTCTTCCTGTCCCACACCGCCGAAGCGATTGACATCCCCGACCTGGAAGCCTGCGACGCCTTCCTGCCCCCTTATAAACCGGAAATCGCCATTGACTTCGACCATCCCCGGGCCTTCGGCGGCATGACCGGGGTGGACGTGTACATGGAATTCCGCTACATGCAGCAGGAAGCCATGAACCAGGCCCTGCAGGTGGCCCAGGCGGTGGATCACGAGTTCGGCGAACGCTTCGGGCGGTCATACGGGCTGATCGAGCCGTACCGCTGTGAAGGCGCTGAAGCCATCCTGGTGACGTCCGGCACCATCACTTCCACGGCCCGCGAGGCGGTGGACGAATGGCGCGCTCGGGGCGAGGCGGTGGGCCTGCTGAAGGTCCGCACTTTCCGCCCCTTCCCCCTGCAGCAGATCCGGGAAGCGCTGCGCGGCGTGCCCCGGGTGGGCATTGTGGACCGCAACATCTGCCCCGGCTTCGGCGGCATCTTCGCCCAGGAGATCAAGGCGGCGATGTACGACCTGGAGGGTAAGGATCGCCCCGCCATCTACGGCTTCATCGCCGGGCTGGGCGGCCGCGACGTGACTCCCGCCACCGTCGGCCAGATGCTGGAAAAGACTCTGCGCCCGAAGGAAACCGACCGTCACCTGAACTGGATTGATTTGAAGGCGTAGGATTCGCCGGGTTCCTGCCGGGATGGGAACGAAGGAATTCCCGGCAGGCCAACGCTTGTAGGTGTCACTGCGAGTCGGAGGCTTTCTGCCATCCAGGACCTGGTGTCATTGCGAGGCCCGCCGGAAACCAAGCCTGAATAGCGTAAATATGTGCGAATTGTTGAATAGCGCAGACTCGAGCCTCAACGCGGCGGGCCGAAGCAATCTCAATCTCTGGTTATAGGCGATGCAAGGTAAAAAGTACTTCGTCTATATCGTGACCAATCTAACTCATTCCGTTCTCTACACCGGGGTCACTTCAGACTTGGTCAAAAGGGTAAATCAACATAAGCATAAGTTGTTGCCAGGCTTCACCTCCCAGTACCGGGTAGATCGATTAGTGTACTTTGAAGGCTTCGATAATCCCGAATTTGCCATTGGAAGAGAAAAACAGATCAAGGGTGGGTCTCGCCGGAAGAAGATCGCATTGATTGAGGCCGTGAATCCCGAGTGGGAGGATCTGACAGATAAGCTTTGAGACTGCTTCGCCATCTGAAAAAACGATGGCTCGCAATGACACTGCCAGAGCATGAGATTGCTTCGGCCCGCCCACCTCGAGGCCAAGGCAGCCCAATCTGAATATCCTAAGATGGATGTGCAGTACCGGCTCAGTTCCCGGCGGGCCTCGCAATGACACTGGTGAAGTTTAAGGCAATTTTACAAACGCAAAAAATTGCGCTTGACTTGGCCGTTTGGGAACGCTATATTGGCTGCAAAAACCGCAATATTGCAGTCAAGGAGGCTGTCATGAAGCGCGCACGAGGGTTCTTGGGCATAGCGGCCGCGGTGGCCGTGCTGGTCAGCGTCGCTGCGGCCCAATGGAGCGACCCGGTGGCGGTGACGGAGGGGGAGGGGGATGATCATAATGTAGCCATATGGGATGTCGGTTATGGCCAGACGACCATCGTATGGGACCGAACAGATAGTACGGGAACGCACCTCTTTTACCGCACGGTAAACTTGGTTACCAGCGAGTTTGGTCCGGAAACCCAGCTTACCTTTGGCGCCTGCAGGGACGAGAAACCCAGTATGGCTCCAGATGGTTGTGGCGTATTTTTCCAATCCGACCGGCAGGGCCATTCGGCCATCTATTTTCTTGAAGATCTTAATCCGGCTGAACCTTTTCGCTTCCTGTACAGCGATGTAGATCTCTGGGATCCACAAGCCCGGTACGGAGGAATCTGTACTCCCGATCCCTTTTTGGTTATTTGTCACAGCGACTCCCAATTCTACACTTGCGATTTTGATTGGTTTCTTTATGAGATCCACCAAAGCACTTACCTCGCGCCCTCAGGTGATCACCCGATAAAATGGGCAGACGGTGGTGTTCTCCCCAATCCTCCGCTTTACTCTTTATTTAGAAGAGTCTGCGAGAGTGTGCTTTCCGGCAATTCAGAGATCGAATTCTACTGGCAATACGCCTACGCCGTACCCGGATTAGCAGATACATTAGTCAATACTACAGGATTCCCCAGGCACCGCCCCCAGCTGGATACCGATGCCATTCTGTTCGAGCAGGAAACTGCCAACGGGAGCGATCTTTATCGCGCAGAATGGAATTATATTGTGTCAAATTTTTATCCGGCACAACCCCTGTTCGAGCATGATGGCACGGAACGAAACCTAACCTTCGAGAATGGATCCGGCGCCTACTACGCCTTCGAACAGGACTGGGTTGGTAATTGGGATATCGGTTTTCGGGCACACATCCAGAATGTTACGGAAGTCGTTTGTCCCTCTGATGCCGTAGATAGAAATCCGGTGTTACGCACTGGATATGGTTGGACACCTGCGGCCGGTTACCACGTCTTCTGGGAATCCAACCGGGACGGGACGTGGAAGATCTACCATTCCCAGCGGGACGCGGTGGGCGTGGACGACGGCTTCGGGCCGCTGCAGCCGAAGCAGATCGGCCTTTCCGTCCACCCCAACCCCGGCAACGCGGAGTTCAAGATCGCCCTGGATTTGGCCCGGGCGGGGCAAGCCCAGGCCGGGATCTATGATGTGTCCGGACGGTTAGTTCAGAGGGTGCATTCCGGGTGGCTGGGGGCGGGCCGCCACGCCTTCACCTGGAACGCAGTGGATCAGCCCTCAGGTATCTACTTCCTGCGGGTGGAAAGCGGCGGCGCGGTAACGCTGGAAAAGGTCGCCCTGCTGAAATAGACGGCGCGGATCCGGGGCGCGCCGAGGCATAAACGGAGAACGTGTGAAGTTCAAGGTCCATCGGGACGCTTTGGGGATTACCGGGCTGGTCATCGCCTTCCTGGGATTGCTGGCCAACCCCTGGCTGGTGGGGTGGCTGCTGAACCCGTCCGGGCGCCTCGGGTCGCGCACCCTCTTCCTGGCGCTGGCCGTGTTCAGCGCCGCCGGGATCGCCAAGGGATTGTACCTGGCCTTCGCCGACCGCCGGGGGCTGCGGCGGAATCTGCCCAATTTCGCGCTCCTGGCCGGCACCGTGGCGGTTACCCTGGCGGTGGCCTACACCGGGTACCTGGCCTACCGTTCCGCCCGGATGTACCAGTACGTCAAGACCAACCAGCGAGGCTGGAAGGGGAGCCTGTTTCAGGGGCACCCGGAACTGGGCTATGCCCCCCGGCCCAATTCCCGCGGCTTCATGACCTTCCATATCGGGCCCGACCTGCCCGTGCGGCATGACGCCAACGGTTTCCGCGTCCCGGAAAACGCCCCCGACGACCCGGAACCTCGCCGCCCCGTGATCCTGACGCTGGGCTGTTCGGCCACCTACGCGGACGCCTGCCTGGCCGAGGAAGGATATGGCTTTCAACTGGCCCAGGCCCTGGGCGGGACCTGCGTCAACGCCGCCATGTGCGGGTACGGCCTGGAACAGACCCTGGTGCAGGCGCAACGCCTGATCCCGGAACTGAAGCCGGACCTCGTGATAGTGCAGTATTCCGGCTGGCTGGTGGCGCGGTCCCTGCAGGGGTTTGCCCCCAGCTACCTGGGCCAGCTGCCGGTGCCCTACTTCGATACCACCGCCGCCGGCCAAATCGCCCTGCAACCGGCGCTGTTCCGGGAAAAGATCTTCGAAGTGCCCGTCGCCGATTACCAGAACGAGCGGGAAGGGAGCGCAGGGGAATTCCTCTCCTTCTTCTTCCGCGCCGGGCTGCCCCTGCTCCTGCACGACGACCGGCACGCCGTCCGGGTCCGGTTGCAGGATGCGCTGTCCCGCTTGCTCCGCGACCGGCCGCTGCTGCCCGGCTACGAACTGGGCAACGAGGTGGTGGAATACGTTTATGGCGAAATCGGGCGGATGTGCCGGGAGCACGACGCCCGCATGGTCGTGGTGCTGTACGGCCTGGACAAGGACGAGCGGCTGAGATTCCAGCGGCCCGCCGTGCCCGGGGCGGCCGTGGCCAACGCCGATTCGGCGCTCTACAGCCGCCTTCCCGACCGCACCCGGGAGACCTATTACCGGGCCTACGCCCACTGGCGCGGCGATCCGCCGGAATGCGTGGATGCGCATCCCAACGCCGCGGCCCACGCGATTATTGCCCAGACCATTGTGGAAGCGGTTCGCACCAAGGATGATGAGGTGATCGTTCACCGCTGATTGAAACCTCTACACCGACCAGTCCCATAATAATATATTCGTGGAGGATATAGTGGTCTGGCGAGAAAATTATAGGAATATCCTTTTTGCAGCGGGAGTTATGCTGATAATGGCTTTCCTGCTGTACAGTGGCTTTCTGGTTTACCGAACCCGGTATTTCTACAACCGCATCGTGCAGTGTAAACGAGCCATGAAAGGCCATCTGCACGTGTATGACCACGAACTTGGGTATGTCGGTGTACCGGAAGCGGAAGGTAGCATGGTTTTTCCCCTCGGGCCGGAACTGCCCGTCCGTTATGATGCACGGGGTTTCAGAGTGCCCGTGGGCGCCGATACCGCATTGAAACGGCCGTTGGTCCTGTCGCTGGGGTGTTCCTTCACCTACGGGGATGGCTTGCCGGCGGAAGAAACTTATGCGTACCGGACGGCGGAAATGCTGGGCGGCTACAACCTGAATGCCGCCATGTGCGCGTATGGACTGGGCCAGATGCTGGCGCAGGCCCGGGATTTGATCCCGCGCTACCATCCGGACGTCGTGTTGGTGCAATTCTCCACCTGGCTGGTGGACCGGTCCCTGATGGTATTCATGCCGACGTACGCTGGATTTATGCCGTCCCCCTATTTCGCGGAAGAGGCTAACGGCCAAGTGGTGCTGCGACCGGCTCTATTCACCTCTAAACTTTTCGATTTACCCGTATATTCCTATCAGTGCATCGAACAACCGAATGCCCTGACGTTTGTGTCATTTGTCCTGCGCGTGGGGCTGCCGCTATATATACATGATGACGTCATTACCGTTCGCTATGCCGCGATGAAAGTTCTGCCCGGATACCGGGAGCGGTTGCCCTCCGCCGACAGTACTTCCTTCGTCCAAACCGTGCGCCACGCGTATGGGGAAATTCACCAACTGTGCCTCGCGCACGGCGGGCGGATGGTTTTGGTCAGGATTAACACCAATCGCACCGTAGTACCTGGGCAGGCGGATCTTCTGCAGCTTCCCGGTGTGGTCTATGCGGATGCGGATTCAGCTCTCTTTACCCCCTTGAAAGACAAATCGGCCGAAGGTTTTTCCGCCGCTTACCGAATCTGGCGCGGCGACCCTCCACGGATGGTGGACTACCATCCCAACGCCGCGGCCCATGCGATTATCGCCCAGACCATTGTGGCAGCGTTGAAAGCGTCCGAAGCCGCCCCTTTGGCGGTGACAAACTGACACTGTTACGTTCACTATTAATTGGTTATGAATTCTATTCGCGGTAAACGCAACCTTACCGACCGGCGCGACGACCTGCTCATGATTTTCCTGGGGGCTACCGAGGAGCATAGCGCACGGTTCTGTGTCATCGGCGGCCAGGCGTTGAACCTCTACGCCAAGCCGGTTCTGACCACCGGCCTCGACCTGGTGGTCGAAGCCGGGCGGTGGCCCAAGGTCAGGGAAGCCCTGGAAGGCCGCGTGACCATCGTAGAGCATTCCGATTGCGTGGAAATCCACGGTCAGGGATCTGGTCAACGCCTGCGCGTCTGGACGGACCCCCGCCTGCAGGACTTCATCCCCCGCGCCCGGTTGCGAACCATTCGCGGCTTCAAAATGTGCGTGGCGGCGCCGGAAGACCTGCTGCAGAGCCAGGTGTGGATCGCGCAGGACGAGAGCCGCCCGGAAACGGAGCGGCAGCGGGCGCGCGGCAACATGGAGCGGCTGGTGCGGGCGATGCCGGAGCTGGAAACGCTGCTGCCCCAGGACGTGGCGCCGTGATTCATTTGACCTTTCATCCACTTTTCCCAGCATTCGATCCGCAACGTTGGACAACCGGAGATAATCCATGACCCCTCATGTGCACGGTCAAATCACCTATGATATCCCCGACCGGGAGATCATGTCGTCCGGGCACCTGGCCTGCCCGGGCTGCGGCGCGTCCCTGGCCATGCGCCTGGCGCTGAAAGAGCTGGGTCCACGCACGGTGTTGTGCATCCCCGCCTGCTGCTGGGCGGTGATTGACGGCCCCTTCCCTTATTCGGCGGCGGGCGTGCCGGTGGTGCACTGCGCCTTCGAAACCGCGGCCATCACCGCCACGGGAGTGCGCCACGGCCTGGACGTCCGCGGTTTGGACGACGTCAACGTGGTGGCCTGGGCGGGCGACGGCGGCACCTTCGACATCGGCTTCGGAGCCCTGTCGGCGGCCGCCGAGCGCAACGAGAACATTCTCTACATCTGCTACGATAATGAAGCCTACATGAACACCGGCATCCAGCGCTCCTCGGCCACTCCCGTGGGCGCCTGGACCACCACCACTCCCACCAAAACGCCCAAAGAAGAGCCCAAGAAGAACCTGGTGGAAATCCTGGCCGCGCACCGCATCCCCTACACCGCCACCGCCACCGTGGCTTATCCCGACGACTTGACGCGCAAGCTCCGCCGCGCCATCGGTACGAAGGGATTCCGTCTGCTGCACATCTTCAGCCCCTGCCCGCCGGGGCACAAGTCCCTGGAGAGCGATTCCATCAAGATCAGCCGGCTGGCGGTGGAAACGAAGGTTTTCCCCCTGTACGAAGTGGAAGGGGGAACCAAATACACGCTTTCGCGTCAGTCACAAGGAATCCCTGTCCGGGATTACATCCGGCTGCAGGGGCGCTTCAAGCACCTGACCGACGCCGATCTCGACGTCATGCAGACCCGCGTGGATCGCGAATGGGATTTCCTGATGAAAAAAATTACCCTCTTCGGATAAGCGAGGGGCGAAAGTTTCGCTTGCTTTGGGGCGCGGAAATTTCGTACCTTTTCGCATAACCCCGTCATCTCTCCAACGGCAAAAGGTTACATGAGCCCAACCAAACCGATTCGCAAGCCGGTACGCCGGGAATCCCGGTGGCAATTATTCGACCAAGTGAACCTGTGGCTTTTCCTGGCCGGCGTGATCACCATCATCCTGGGATACGTGGCCATGAGCCAGGGCCCGCACGACTCCTTTCTCTCCCTGCACCTGGCGCCGGTGTTGCTGGTGCTGGGCTACCTGATTCTGATTCCCCTGGCCATCCTGCTGCGGGTGCGGCAGCCCAAACCCAAGAGCGAGTAGCGGCCGGTTTCAATCGGACCTCCCCTCGGGTGAATACACCACCCGGGGAGCCGATTCCCGGAATCTCTACACCTGAATCAATCCGGGGGCCAAGAGCGGGGCGGGAATGCCAACCGCCAGGATTGGTTCAGAGCGGGCTTCCGTCCAAGTCGTTGGTTCGAATACGTGCAGTGCGAGGGCGATTAGCTCAGTTGGTTCAGAGCGCCTGCCTTACAAGCAGGAAGTCGTTGGTTCGAATCCAATATCGCCCACCGGCCGGAACGTGGCAAGGGCAGCCTCGAAGGCTGCCTTTTTAACAGTGGGAAGTACGTTGCCGACCATCTAATCGCGAGGCGCGCTGATGAACAAGGTTGCCCGCAAGTGGTTGCGACAAGCCCTCCATGACCTGGAGATGGCACAGAAAAATATTCCCATTCAGGGATACGATGTCGCGGCCTTTCTGTCGCATCAAGCGGTCGAAAAGCTCCTGAAGGCAGTGTATGCCCTGCGTGATCGTAAGGTACCTAAAACTCACCACATTGATGAACTTGCGCGAGGGCTTGGATTACAGGATGAGTTAATCCATGTAATGATGGAACTGACGATTGACTATACCTTTTCCCGATATCCCGACGTGGGTGATCTTATTCCATTCGAGGCATACGACGAGAAAATCGCGACCGGGAAAGTAAAAATTGCTGAGCAGGTATTCGAAGCTCTGGCTGGCGAGTTCCAGCCCCTGCTGGGAGAGGATAATGGTTGATCGCTGGATACAGGTATACAAACGCGAGGCACTTCCGCGATTGATCCGTGAATTCCAACCGCAGC
Organism: Candidatus Zixiibacteriota bacterium; assembly: GCA_003599535.1. Classification (GTDB taxonomy): domain Bacteria; phylum Electryoneota; class B3-LCP; order B3-LCP; family B3-LCP; genus SURF-9. The sequence goes on from QZKQ01000040.1 coordinate 9,095, forward strand.
GAATTCTGTTCTTTGGGTCCCGAGTCCTCGGTACGTCACGGCCGGAGTCGGATCTGGATGTTATTGTCGTGTCCGACCGGTTTCAGGGAATTCCCTTTTTGCGCCGCATGCCGATGGTGCTCCAAGCAGTGCCCTTTGAAAAACACGTGGATTACTTGTGTTACACCCCCGCAGAATTCGTCGTGATCCAAGATGAATCGGCTGTCGTTATGGAGGCCATGGAGCATGCTCTTGAGGTAAGCATCCATACTGATAATATACCGTAAATACCGCCGAAAAAGCCGCTGATCCTACACTATGGAAACGAATCTCCCCAAAAAATCCCATCCCAAGGGCCTGCCTGTCCTGTTCTTTACCGAGATGTGGGAACGCTTCAGCTTCTACTGCATGCTCTCCATCCTGGCCCTGTACATGAAGGAGAGCCTGGAGAACGGCGGTCTGGGCTTCTCCATCTTCAAGACCGGGCAGATCTACGGCGCCTACATCGGGCTGGTGTACTTCACCCCGCTGCTTGGGGGACTGATCGCCGACCGCTACCTGGGCATCCGCCGGACCATCATCATCGGCGGCCTGTTCATGATGGCCGGGCACTTCCTGCTGGCCTTCCGGCCGCTGCCCACCTTCTTCGCCGCCCTGGCCTGCCTGATGATCGGCAACGGGCTGTTCAAGCCCAACATCTCCACCATGCTGGGCAACCTCTACCGCGACATCCCCGCGAAGAAGGATGACGGTTACAACATCTTCTACATGGGCATCAACCTGGGGGCCTTCATGTCGCCCCTGGTGGCCGCTTCCCTGCGCAACCTGCACCCCATCCACGGATGGCACTACGCCTTCGCCGCCGCCGGCGTGGGCATGATTATCTCCCTGATCACCTTCCTGTCGTTCCAGAAGCACGTGCGCGCCGGGGAAAGCGCCGCCGGAGCCACCGACCGGGTGCAGGAAGTGGTCCTGACGCCCCAGCAGGCCCGCCGCCGGGTGCAGGCGTTGCTGGTCATCTTCGGCGTGGTCGTCTTCTTCTGGATGGCCTTCCATCAGAACGGCCTGACCCTGACCTTCTGGGCCGAAAACGCCACCCGCACCACGCTGAACCCGGAAATCTTCCAGTCCATTAATCCCCTGTTCATCCTGATGTTCACGCCGCTGGTGGTGGCTTTCTGGAACTTCATGCGCATGCGGCGCCGGGAACCGTCCACCGCCACCAAGATGAGCTTCGGGATGCTCCTGACCGCCCTGGCCTTCACCATCATGGCCGTGGCTGGGCTGTCCGGCGGCGACACCGGCCGGGTCAGCGTCTGGTGGCTGATCAACGCCTACGCCGTCATCACCGTGGGCGAACTGCTGCTGTCCCCCATGGGCCTGTCGTTGGTGTCCAAACTGGCCCCCTGGAAGATCCGCGGGCTGATGATGGGCGGCTGGTTCGCCGCCACTGCCGTCGGCAATTACCTGTCCGGTTTCCTGGGCAGCTTCTGGGAGCGGATGCCGCACAGCACCTTTTTCTTCATCCTGGTGGTCACATCGCTGTTCGCCGCCGGGATCCTCTGGGCCCTGCTGCGCTTCCTGAACCCGGTGATCAAGGAAGCCGAAGACATGGCCAGGAAAGCGGCGGAAGCAGCGTAAACATAATTCACCGCAAAGACGCACCCCGAAGGGGCCACTGCGTGGGAGAACGCAGAGAAGCATTCAGCGTTCAGCCATCAGCAATTAGCATATCACCCCAAAGGGAGTGGTCCAAAATCCGTTCAATCCGTTGAATCCGTTGAATCCGTGATTCAGACGACGAACACCCGGCGGGAATACACTCTCGGGCATTGCCAAACCTCGAGCCGCTCATGCTCCCCTGGTACCAGAACGAAGCCTTCTGGAAGGCCTTCGCCCCGGTGATCTTCAGCCCCGAGCAGTGGCGCAATGCGGTCACGGAAGTGGATCATGCCGTCGCCCTGCTGGACCTGAAGCCGGAAGACCAGGTCCTGGACCTGGCCTGCGGCCCCGGCCGCCACACCCTGGAACTGGCCCGGCGCGGCTTTCAGGTCACCGGCGTGGACCGCAACAACGAATACCTGAAGAAGGCCAGGCGGGTGGCCCGGCACGAGAAGTACGCCTGCCGGTTCGTCACCGCCGATATGCGGGAATTCCGCCGCCCCGGAGCCTTCGACGCCGTCCTGAACCTGTTCACTTCCATCGGCTACTTCGACGATCCTGAAGACGACCGGCAGGTCCTGCGGAATGTCTTCGACTCATTAAAACCCGGCGGCCGCCTGCTGATCGAAACCATGGGGCGGGAAGTCATCGCCCGGATTTTCCAGGAACGGGACTGGCAGGAAAAGGACGGTGTCCTGTTCCTGGAAGAGCGCCGCCCCGACGACGGCTGGAGCCGGCTGCACAACCGCTGGATCCGGGTGGACGCCGAGGGCCGCCACGAATTCACCTTTTCCCTGCGCCTCTTCTCCGGGCCGGAACTGCGCGACCTGCTGCTCGCCACCGGCTTTCAGTCCGTGCGCCTGTGCGGCAACCTGGCCGGCGCCCCCTATGATCATCAGGCCCAGCGCCTGGTGGCGGCGGCGGTAAAATAACCACGGCCAGCAACCAACAACCAACAACCAGCAACCAAGAGCCAACATGATCAAATCCCAGGAAGAATCGGGAAAAGAACCCGTCAAGAAAGCCCGCGTGTTCGGCCGCACTTACTGGATGCTGAACGGCATTGAGATGTTCGAACGGCTGGCCTACTTCGGCATGCGCGCGGTGGTGCCGGTTTACATTATGCAGGCGGACGACCCCGGCGGCCTGCACTTCACCGCCGCCATGAAGGGAACCATCTATGCCTGGTGGTTCGTCTTCCAGTCCATCCTGCCCACCTTCACCGGCGGCTACGCCGACCGCTATGGTTACAAGAAGACGCTGTTCCTCAGCGTCACCATGAACATCATCGGCTACCTGATGATGGCCAACCTGCGCACCTACACCGGCTTTTTCGGCGGCGTGCTGGTGCTGGCTTCGGGGACGGCCCTGTTCAAGCCCAGCCTGCAGGGGTCGCTGGCCCAGAACCTGACCAAGGAGAATTCTTCCGTGGGGTGGGGGATATTCTACTGGGTGGTCAACATCGGGGCGGTCATCGGGCCGTTCATGGCCACCTTCGTCCTGGGCGATCCCCACACCCAGGCCAGTTGGCGCAACCTGTTCACCGCTTCGGCCATCATCACCGCGCTGAACTACTTCATGCTCTTCACCTTCAAGGACGTGCCGTCGGGCTCTTCCAAGACGGAAACTCCCGTGCAGGTGTTCGTGCGCACCATGAAGAACATCGTGGAACCGCGCCTGGTGACCTGGCTGCTGATCATGTCCTGCTTCTGGCTGATGATGTACCAGCTCTGGGACCTGCACCCCAACTTCATCGAAGATTGGGTGGACAGCGCCGGCATCGCCAATTTCATGCCCGCCTGGCTGACCGTCGAAACCGACCGCGGCCTGATGGTCCCGCAGCAGATCCTGCTGAACCTCAACGCCGCCCTGATCGTGCTGCTCATGGTGCCGGTATCCTGGCTGGTGCGGCGCATGCGGGTGCTCTCCAGCATGGTCATCGGCATGACCGTGGCCACCGCGGGCATCCTGGTGGCGGGGCTGACCGGCATGGGCTGGATCCTGCTGCTGGGCATCGTCTTCTTCAGCCTGGGGGAAATGCTGACCGGCCCCAAGAAGAACGAATACCTGGGGCTGATCGCGCCGCCGGGCAAGAAAGGGCTCTACCTGGGCTACGTCAACATCCCCGTGGGGATCGGCGGGTTCGTGGGGTCGAAGATGGCCGGCTACCTGTACGGGCACTACGGCGAAAAGGCCACCCTGGCGCTGAAGTACCTGGCCGATCACACCCCGGGCATAAACTGGAACGGCAAGCTGGCCACTCTGGAAGAGGCCGTGGGCGTGCCTCGCACCGAAGCGGTGCAAACCCTGATGGAAACGACCGGGATGAGCGCGGTGGAAGTGACCAACCTGCTGTGGAACACCTACCATCCGCAGTTCTACGTCTGGATCCCCTTCGCCGCCATCGGCGTGGTCGCCATCATCGCCCTGGTGATCTTCAGCCAGATGGCCAAGAAGTGGGCGGACATGAACGCTTAGCAAGGGTTGGAAAGTTCGAAAGTTGGAAGGTTGCAAAGTTGGGGCGCGAGAGATCGCGCCCTTTCTAATTGCAGTAGGGCCGGCGTCCCTGCCGGTCGCAAGCGGGGACGTGCCCCACCGCTTGCGGTGGGATCTGCTGATACCGGACCTGTGATCCGTCAACCGTCAAATATCCGTCATTCCTGCCGGAAAAAGCTTGACAACGCCGTAATAATTTCGTATATTGGCGAATCGAAAAGCGTTTCCATCCCCTCCCACCGAAGGAGAGCGCCATGTCACGGAACCTGTTCATTCTGGGGGTATTTATCGCCGTATCCTGGGGGTTCACCGCGCAGGCCGATACCTTGATTCCCGCTGGTCCGGTGTCGGGCACCTGGGCGGCTTCGGGGTCGCCGTACCTGATCCAGGGGGAAATCAATGTCCCATCCGGGCAGACGCTGGTGATTGATCCGGGGGTTCAGGTGATCTTTCAGGGGCATTACAAGTTCATCGTGAATGGACTGTTGCAGGCTATCGGCACGGAACAGGACTCGATTCTGTTCACGGCGGCGGATACGAGTGGGGGGTGGGGGGGAATACGATTCATTTACGCCCAAGATAGCAACCAATTAATGTACTGTAAAATTCTTTTTGGAAAAGGGACCGGCATCTATTTTATGGATTTTTTAGGTGGAGGTGTTTATTGTCGCGAATCCAATGTGTCGATCTTCAATTGTGAATTCTATAGAAATAAAGCTCATGGAGGAGGCGGTATTTTCGTGGATACTTCTTCAACTCAGATTAACATCAGCGATAATTTAATATTCAATAACTGGACTACGCAACTTGGAGATTATGGTGGTGGTATCCACGTATTACATGCTAATCCAATAATTTCAAACAATAAAGTTATGAATAATTATTCTTATGATGGTGCAGGAATAACTTTATCCTATGATAGTTCGTTGGTCACATGTAATGAGATAGCTTACAACTATTCAACGCATGGCTCAGGGGGACTGGTCTGTGCGACAGGTAGCTGCGCTTATGTTGTCAACAATTTAATCCATGAGAACCATGCTCACTATCAAGGCGGAGGTATTTCTTTCGGAAATGAAAGCAATATCCATCCGATCGTAAGGAACAATACAATAATCAACAACATTGCGCAATATTATCCTGCACAAGGAGGTGGAATTTTCGTTAGTCTACCACATCAGATTGAAATCTCAAATTGCATTGTATATGGTAACATTCCGGACCAAGTCTACTGCTACGGCTCAGGTGTACCCATCCTTAGCTATTCGAACATCCAAGGTGGTTACCCCGGCACCGGCAACATCAATGCCGACCCCCTCTTCGTCTCCGGCCCCGGTGGCGACTACTACCTCTCCCAGACTGCCGCCGGGCAGATCCAGCAATCCCCCTGCGTGAACGCCGGCGATCCCGCTTCGCCCATGGTGGATGGCACCACCCGCACCGACCAAGCGCCGGATTTGGGGATTGTGGACATGGGCTATCACTATAATACAACAGTTCCTCCTCCCCCGCCCCCTCCCGTGGACATCGCCATGACGCCCCTTAATCCTCCCATCGTCATTCCCCTGCATGGAGGCAGCTTCAGCTTCAACGTGCTGCTCACCGTCACGGCCGACACCAGCGTGGTCTTCAGCGCCTGGACCATGCAGCGGCTGCCCAATCAGTTCTGGCAAGGGCCGATGGTGGGGCCGGCCAACCTGGAATTGCCCGCCGGAGCCGTGGTGGGGCGTATCCGCATCCAGAACGTGCCCTCGACGGCCCTGCCCGGGACCTACAACTACGTCGGATATACCGGCCTGTACGATTCTGTTAAATGGGACTCCAGCTATTTTACCTACGAAAAAACCGTCACCACAGGCGACGGCCCCATCGTCTCCGACTGGCTCTGCACCGGCGATCCCTTCCCCGGGGAGTCACAGGGGTCACCGACCCCTCTTCTCCCTTCGGGTCTGACCCTGAAGGCGTTCCCCAATCCGTTTAATCCCGCTACAGCTATCAGTTTACAACTTACAGCTTACAGCTACGTCCGCCTCCGCGTCTACGACACGGCCGGGAGGGAGGTCAGGACGTTGGTGGACGGGTGGCGGGAGGCGGGTTCGCACGAGGTGGCTTTCGACGCCTCAGCGCTGCCTTCGGGGATCTACTTCGCCCGGCTGACGGCGGGGGAGTTCACGGCAGTGGAGAAACTGGTACTGCTCAAATAATGGAATGAGGGAAAGATGAAGGGCGGCGTCACCATTGGCGCCGTCCTGTTTATTTTACCCGCGCCGGGGCTGGGACCAGCTCCGTCCTTAGGTGGGTAGTTCAAGCCCCAGGCATCCAGCCGGAGCCGCCGTGTAGGGGCGATGCATTTGCCCCGCGGAGGCCTCCTCCTCCGGGGCGGAATACCAGTTCTGCCGGGAGGCTGCATCGCCGGAGAGACTGGGCAAATGCTTCGCCCTCTGTCGGGTCAGGTGAACATCCCGGTCTCAGGGCGAAGCATCTGTGCATCGGATCGGGTTTGGCGCCCGAGCCGGGTCAGGGCGAAGCATCTGCACACCGGGTCGAGGGATGCAGTCTCCGGCAGAGAATGAAACCGTGACGATCCTTTGCGGCCTCTTCCGGGCAGATGCATCGCCCCTACAATTCCTTCGGGCGGCGGGAGTGCTCACACCCGGTGATTGAGATTGCTTCGGCCCTGGCGGGCCTCGCCATGACACTGTGCCTATGAGGGTAGGTCAGGCATTCGTGTCTGACAGGGATTCCCCCTGACAGGCAGGAATGCCTATCCCACCCTCCCTCTTTCCATCCTTCCCTTCTTCCGATCCACCCGTTCCTTCCTTCCCGCTGCCCGGGCGAACCGCCCCAGGGGTCAAAACCGCGCCGAAAAACCTTGTGTTTGGCCCGCCGGTGTGCTATTATTTCCATGGCTACGTGGATCTCTCTGCCTCCATGGGGGCGGCTGCTTCAGCCATCGGGAATGACCATCGGATGCTTCTATCATGACGGAATCTGGGGGGAAGCTGATGAACACGGGAAGGGGAAACTGGCGGATTCGCGCCGCGGTGCGCCGGGATAACCTCGCGCTCTGCCTGGTCCTGATTCTGGGCTTGGCGGCTGGATCGGCCGCCGCAGGACCGGCCGGGAGCCTGACCGCCAACACCGTGTGGGACGCCTCCGGCAGCCCCTACACCGTGGACCAGGACCTGGTGATCCCGCCCGGGGTGCAACTGGCCATCCGGCCCGGCGTCCGGGTGCAGATGGGGGCCGGCGCCAGCCTGATCATCCAAGGCGACCTGCTGGCCGCGGGCACGGCCGACGCCCCTGTGGTCTTCACCAGCGCCCAGCCCAGCCCCGCCCCCGGCGACTGGGGCAACCTGCGCTTCGTCACCGCCGACACCACCCTCTCCTACGACGCCGCCGGCCGCTTCCTGAAGGGGTCGCGCATGGAGCACTGCGTGGTGGAATACGGCGGCGCTCCGGTCCGGGGCACCTCCAAGGAATTCCAGGGCGGCGCCATTCACTGCCGCAAGTCCTCGCCCTACCTGAAGAATCTCACCATTCGTTACAACAAGGGCGCCTTCGGCGGCGGGCTCTACTGCCACGAATTCGCCGCGCCGTTCATCGAAGACTGTCTCTTCCTGGAAAACGAAGCCCGGCAGTCTGGCGGCGGGCTGGCCTGCTTCTTCTATTCCAACGCCATCGTCAAGCATTGCGTGTTCCAGGCCAACCGCGCCGGGGAGCACGGCGGCGGCATCTACTTCTCCTTCAGTTCCCCCCAGATCCTGGACAACGTCATCGAAAACAATTCCGCCAGGTACCAGGGCGGCGGACTGTACGGGTCCAACACCGTTACCCAGGCCACCTCCCGGGTGCGCGGCAACTCGCTATTGTCCAACCAGGCGGGCGAAGGGGGCGGCAACATCTACATCACCGCCAAGATTGAGACCATCTTCCAGGAGAACTGCCTCTTCTCCGGTTCCCAGTTCGACGTCTGGGTGGACGCCCTGGAGGCCGACCTGGACTTCCGCGGCAACTACTTCGGCCCGCTGGCCTCCGGCGAACTGGAAGCCCGCACCCACGACCGCTACGACGATCCGCGCGAAAAGAATTTACTGTGCGATCCGGTGCTCGATTCCCCCCCCGCCGGGGCGCCCAACGCCCCCGGGGAAGTCACCGCCTTCCTCCTGGCCGGTGACCCGCAGTACGCCACCGACTGGCCCTACCCGCTGTGCGAGAAGGCCCCCCTCTACCTGGAAGTCCGCGCCGCCGACCGCAATCCCTACCACCCCGACTGGGTGGCCGTGCGCCTGCGTTCCAGCGACAGCGATCCCCAGGGCATCGTGGCCCTGGCCTGGGAGACCGGCCCTGCCACCGGCGTCTTCCGGCTGAAGGGCGAAGTGGCGCGGTACAGTTCCGCCGCCGACGGCGCCATTCGCGCCGGGGTGGGGGAGATGCTGTTTTTCAGCCTGGAAGGGGTCGAAGGCTTCGAAATCACCCGCCGGGTGGACCTGGCCCGCAGCTACATCACCGAACTGCGCCTGCCCCAGGAATCCGATTCCCTGCACGTGGTCAACCACCAGCCGAGGCTGGGGTGGAAGTTCCGCAACATCTTCGACGCGCCCCAGCAGCGGTTCCAGGTACAACTGGCCGCCGGCACGCACTTCGCCGAACCGGCCTCCTGGGACAGCGGGGAACGGTCCGACAGCGCCACGGCGGTCGTGATCCAGGGCGCGGGCCTGCAGGACGGCGGACTCTACAGTCTACGCCTGCGGTTGAACAGCGGCGCCGAATGGTCCGACTGGGCCGAGATGCCCCTGCGCCTGAACAGCTTGCCCACGGCGCCCCAGCCGGTGTCGCCTCCGGCGGACCAGGTGGCCAATCAGCCCCGCCCGGTCCTGGAACTGACCGCCTCCACCGACGCCGAGGGCGACCCCGTCACCTACGAATTCCAGCTCTACCAGGACGCCGCCTTCACCCGTGTGCTGGCTATCGAGAAGGAAGCCCGCGCCGCCGGCAGCACGGCCCGCTGGGTCCCCCCCGTGGACCTGCAGGATGACGCCGAATACTACTGGCGAGCCCGCTCCCGCGATGCCTGGGAGACCGGCGAGTGGACCGCAGTGGGCCATTTCTGGGTCAACTTGGTGGAAGAGCCGCCGCTGCCCTTCGCCCTGGTGGATCCCGAACCCGGGCAGCAGGTCTACCAGCTCCAGTCGGTCTTCTCCTGGAACCGCACCGTGGATCCCGACCCCCTGTCCCGGGTGCGCTACCGCCTGCTGATCAGCCCGGAGGAAAAATTCCCACCGGCCTCCACCCTCGTCATGGAAACGGAGCAGACCTTCCTGAAGGCGGACCGGCCCCTGGCCAATGACGCCTCCTTCGTCTGGAAGGTGGAGGCGGTGGACAACACCGGCCGCTTCACGGTCTGCGACCAAGTGGGGCGCTTCCGCGTCTCCACCACGCCCAGTGTGCCGCTGCTGGACGGCCCGCTGGCCGGCGATGAGCTGAAGCCGGAAGGTTCCCTGGCCTGGAAGCCTTCCACCGACCCCGATCCCGAGGATACCGTGCGCTATCGCCTGCAGGTAAGCGACAGGGACTTCGCCAAGCCGGCGCTGGAGGCCGTCATCGAGACCGCCGGGTCGCCCCTGTCCGCCCTGGAAGGGCTGGCCGCCCTGGCCGATGACCGCGAGTACCTCTTCCGGGTGCGTGCCGAGGATAATCACGGCATCGCCTCGGCCTGGTCCTCTTCCGGGCGCTTCTTCTGCAACAAGGTCAACACTCCCCCGGCCCCCGTGACCGGCAACCTGGAGCCGGACGGCCTCACCGTAATCACGCCTCAGCCGGTCATCGCCTGGGGCCCCGCTTCCGACGCCGACCGCAGTGATCCGGTTTCCAGCCTCTCCTATTTGATCCAGTTTGACCCGGAAGGCGCCTTCGGTCCCGGCTCCCGCCAAGTGCAGGTCATGGCCGGAGTCACCCGCATCGCCGTGCCGGGTCTGGCGGATAACACCCGCTGGCACTACCGGGTCTGCGCCCGGGACGATGAGGGAGCCCTGTCCCCCTGGAGTCCGCCCCGTAGCTTTATCCTGAACACCGCCAACGACCCGCCCGAACCCTTCGCCCTGGCCGCGCCCCAGGACGGTCTGGAAACCCACCACCTGACCGGGGTCGAACTGTCCTGGCAGGAAGCCCGGGACGTGGACCCCGGCGACAAGCTGCGCTACCAGGTTTTCCTGGCCGCGGGGGACGGCCCGCCCGCCCCCCTGGGCCTGCCCGTGGAAGGCACCAGCGTGAAGATCGCCAGTCCGCTGAAGAACGAGACGGAATACCGCTGGTGGGTCGAGGCGGTGGACGCCGCCGGCGCCCGCACCGCTTCCGCCGACCGCTTCCGCCTGAACGTGAACACCACCCCCACTGTACCGCTGCCCCAGGAAGTCCCCGATGGAGTCTGGAGGGGGAAGGAGCCGTTACGCTGGCATCCTTCGACCGATCCTGATCCCGAAGACGTCCTGACCTACGAGTTCCAGCTCCTGTCGCCCGATCAGCCGGAAGCCGCCCGCCTGAATCTGCCCAAAGTCACCGCGGCCAAGGCCGCCGCCGGCCTGGGCCTGGCCGATCTGAAGGGGGTCAAGGCGTTGGCGGACAACCAGGAGTACGCCTTCCGGGTGCGGGCGGTGGATCCTCACGGCGCGGTGTCGGCCTGGAGCCAACCGCAGGCTTTCGTCCTGGACCTGGTGCCCCAGCCGCCCACGCCTCCTCGGCCGCAGAGCCCGCAGGCCGGCGCCGAACTACCGGCGGGCGGACCGGTCGAACTCGCCTGGAGCGCCGCCTCCGATCCCGACTTCCAGGCCCGCCTGGCCTACGAAGTCGCCTGGTGGCCGCAGGATCTTCCGGCCCAAACCAAGTCGTTGACCGGAATCATGGAGACGAGCGTCACACTGGCCGACCTGGAACCGGGCTGCGCCTACCAGTGGCGCGTCACGGCGGTAGACGAGACGGGGCTGAAGAGCATGTCGGATACCTGGACATTCACCCTGGCGGCGCCGGCGTCCCTGCCGCAACCGTAGCCGCCGTCTACCCCGAACGCAAACTCCGGTTTGACAGGAGCATTGCATGGCTGCCTGGTTTTTCACTTCCCTGATGTCGGGCAGCGCCGTCACCGCCCTGGATTGCCTCTTCACCAGTGCTGTCGCTGAACCCGTCTGGTTGGATTTCCGCACCTTCCTGACGACCTGGGCTTTCTACACGGCCGCCGCGATGATCGGGGTGGCCCTGCTGCTGGGGATGTCGCGCTTCCTGCCGCGACCGCTGCGCCTTCCCGGCGATTCCCTGGGGCGGATGCGCTCCGGCCTGGCCCGGACCTGGCTCCTGTTCGCCATCCTGCACTTCGCCCTGGTGTGGAAGGATCTCCAGCCCGGATCCTGGATCATGGCCTATGCCGTCGTCGCCCTGGCTGTCGGGGCGATGGTCCGTCTCTTTCCCGCCCTCCTGATCCGCCGCGCCGCGGCCCTCCCCGGCCGGGCCCTGGTATTCAGCCTGGTGCTGGTCCTGGCGGTCAATGCCGTCTGGCTGGCGCACGACCGGCAGGCCGGCGCTCTGGTCCGCCAGCGCAGCGCCGATTGGCAGGGGCCGGTTCCCCATGTCTTTCTGCTGGTGATTGACACCGCCCGGGCCGACCATTTCTCCTGCTACGGTTACCCCTTCGATACGACGCCCCATATTGACCGCATCGCGGCGGAAGGACTGCTTTGCACCCAGGCGTACAGCGCTTCCAACTGGACGCCCATTTCCCATATCAGCATCTTCACTGGGAAATACCCCACCCAGCACGCCAATGGCAATCTGCCGCATATGCCGGAGTCCCTTCTGTCGTTGACGGAGGTACTGAACCGGCAGGGGTACTTCTGCTCGGCCACGTACGAGAATCCCCTGGCCGGGCGCAGCGTCAACCTGACCCAGGGCTTCGACTGGGATTTCGGGGTGATCCATGATGTCTGGGTGTACCCGGCGCCGCTGCGGTTGTGGGACGAATTCGTGCACAACGATGACGGCGCTCATGCCACCCTGGCCACCGCCCGCCGCACCTTCGAATGGGTAGAGCGCCAGGGCGGGCACCTGTTCCTCTACGTCAACCTGGCGGAACCGCACACCCCTTACCGCATCAACGAACCGTACTTTTCCCGTTTCACGGAAAACCTGGATTGGGACCGGGTCCATTCCATCAATGAAGTCCTGAAATTCTGCGCCACTCAATCCCTGATCATCCGCGACAGCAGCGCCTTCGCGGGATGGACCCGGGAAAGCCTCGCCCTGCTTCGGGCTGCGTACGACAGCGAGCTGGCCTACGATGACTACCAGATCGGAAAGCTGGCCGCGGACCTGCAACGGCGGGGGTTGTGGGACCAAACGTTCTTCATACTGACCTCCGACCACGGGGAGGTGTTGGGCCGGCACGCCTCACTGGGGCATGAATATCTGCTGTCCAATCCGGCGCTGCAAATACCGATGATCTTCCGTAATCCTGCGGCTTTGCCGCCGCGGGTGACTCCGGATTTCGCCTCCAATGTGGATGTGCTGCCCACCGTGCTGTCGCTCATGGGCCTGGAGGGGTATATCCCTCCGGAGGTGGAGGGCGTGAACCTGGCCGGTCCGGCGCCGGCGCCGGATCGCCCGCTGTTCATCGCCAATCTTCACCAGGGCGATCAGTACAGCCTCATCACCCGGGAACACAAACTTATTGTGGATTATGGTGATCCCCAGGGCCGGATCCGCACCGCCGATACCCTGCTCTTCGATCTCAGCATGGACCGCAAGGAACTGAAAGACCTGTACGATCTGCGCCCCGGCCTCCGCGACAGCCTGCTGGTCTGCCTGAACGGCTGGATCGAACGGACCTGGATTGAACCGGAGGACCGCCTTCAGGTCAGCGCCGAAGCGCTGGCCGGCATGAAGGCCCTGGGCTACGTCCACTGACGCTGAAAGATCCTTGGGGGGAAACCGGGGTTCCGAACCCCGGTCCAATGAGAAGCCCGAGCAGAAAACACTGCTCGGGCTTCTTTTTGGTTGCATTCGGCCGGGAAAATCCGTATTTTGTACCATGGAAATCCGATACCTCCAACGTCTGGCGCCGGTCGCGGTACTACTTGCGGCGCTGCTGGGGATCTGCCCCGCCCAGGGGCTGGACCTGCGGGTGCACTTCATCGCCGTAGGGCACGGCGACGCCATCCTGATCGAAGGCGGCGGCCGGGGGCTGGCCCTGGTGGATGCCGGCAAGCCCGAAGCCGGCTCCGTCGTGCTGGATTACCTCCGCAGCCTGGGCCTGGACCGCCTTGAGCACCTGTTCGTCACCCACACCCATCCCGACCATCTGGGCGGCGTGCTCCTGCTCCTCGATTCCCTCCAGGTGGGGACCGTCCATCACACCGGCATGACGGACGTGGGGGACCTGTACCCCGCCTTCAATCAGCGGCTGGCGGTAGGCCCCTGGGCCGTGGATACCGTGGACGCCGGGCGGCATATCGCCCTGGAGGCTGAGGAAGTAAGCCTGGAAGTCCTGCATCCGGAGCGGGAGGAGACCGCCGGCCGCGAAGTGCCGCCCAACCCGCATTCCATGGTGCTCCTGTTGCGCCACGGGCAGGTTCAGGTGTTGCTGGCGGCCGATATTGACAAGAAAGTCGAGCACGAACTGATCGAGCGCTACGGCGACCGGCTCCGCTCCCAGGGATTGAAGGTGCCCCACCACGGCTCGGGAGCCGGTTCCAGCGCCCGCTTCCTGGAGACGGTTCGGCCGGAAATCGCCGTGGTGTGCGTCGGTCCCAACACCTGGGGATACCCTTCCGGCAAAACCCTGAAGCGCCTGAAGGAACATTGTCCGGCCGTCCTGCGCACCGATGAAGACGGCACGGTGATCCTGCACAGCGACGGTCGGCAACTGACCCGAGTTTTACCCGAAAGGTCCGCGCCATGAAACCGACCGCTCTGCTCTATCACCCGGTCTTCCTGGAGCACGTCCTGGGGGAAGGTCACCCCGAGGTTCCCGAGCGCCTGGTGAGCATCCTGGAGGCTTTGGACGATCTGCGCCGGGATGAGCGCTATCTCTGGGTCGAACCCCCGGAAGCGACGCCCGAGGAAGTCGCCCTGATCCACGCCCCGGAATACATCGCCTGGGTCCGCGAACAGTGCGACAAGGGGGGGATTATCTATCCGGCGCTGGAAGGCGCCCTGGCCCCCGCCTCGTACGCCGCCGCCATGCGTGCGGCCGGCGCTACGATCCACGCCTCGGCCCAGGTCTGGGACGGCGCATGGAGTGGCGCCTTCGCCCTGGTGCGGCCGCCCGGGCACCATGCGGTGCGCGCCTCGGCCATGGGCTTCTGCATCTTCAACAACGTCGCCATCGCCGCCGCCTGGCTGCTGGCCCACCGTTCCGCCCAGTCTCTTTTGATCGTGGATTTCGACGTGCACCACGGCAACGGCACCCAGGACGCCTTCTGGGCCAATCCCCAGGTGAACTACTTCAGCGTGCACCAGTACCCCCATTATCCCGGGTCCGGAGCCGACTTCGAGACCGGCATGGACGAAGGCGAGGACGCGACGCTGAATGTCCCCCTGGCCTCCGGCAGCGGCGATGCGGAATTCCTGGCCGCCTTCAACGATAAGCTGCTGCCCTGGGCCGAGCGCCGCCGTCCCGAGATGCTGCTCATTTCCGCCGGTTTCGACTCCCATATTCACGATCCCCTGTCGGGGCTGAAGGTTACTCCCGAAGGGTACCGGCAGATGGCCCGGATGCTGAAAGGCCTGGCCGACCGGCATTGTTCCAGCCGCTGGATGGCGGCCCTGGAGGGCGGCTATCACCTGGGCGCCCTGGGCGAATGCTCCCGCTTATTCCTGGAAGAGATGGCCCGGTAATTGGCGCTCCGTCAAGTCCTTTTCCCTGTTAGACCACCATGTATTCATCATGGCGTACCGTCATCGCGGTTCTGCTGGCCGCGACTTTCCTGGCCGGACCGGTGTTCGCCGGCAGCGGCGCGACCCACTTCACCACCGGCGCCCTGGCGGGCAAGTACCTGATTCCGTCGGGAGAGACCACCGCCGGCCGCCTCGCCTCATATCTCGGCGCCTTTGCCGCCGGCGTCGGGTCCCACCTGGTGATGGATCACTTCTACCATTATGAGCCCGCCTTCGACCAGATGGACCCTGAGGCCCGCTATTACCAGGTGGAAGGGTTGGCCGCCGTTATCCTGCTCTATAGCGCCTACAAGAAGGATCTGCGCACCCTGTTTGGCAGCCTGGGCGGCATCTTCCCCGACCTGGAACACAGCCTGGGGCTCGATCCCAAGGTATTCCCCACGCATAACGGCAGCGTGCCGGAGCTGAATTATCCGGGTTATGGGTGGGGAATCTTCGAGAATTTCACCCTCAACCTGACCGCCTTGTACCTGGTCCGCTGGGGGCCGGACAACGCGGATGACATCCCCATTCCCCTGTTCGTCGGAATCGGAGGGAGCCATCGCCGGCTGGTGACGGACGCCGGACCGCGGGATCTGCTCCAGCCATCGCTCTCCCTGGGCCTCTGGCTGGAAGACTGGCTGACCCTGCGGCACGAATTCGGCACCGTGATTTACCGCCTGGAAGGGGCCGGCCAGCCCCCCGGCTTCGAAGCCCCCAAGCGGGTGGTGACCCGCCACCTCTTCGCTCTGGGGTACCACCCCCGCACCGGTGGCGCCATGGCGCCCTTCGTGGAGACGGCCGCGGGCCTGTCCGTGTCCAATTACGTGCCGTCGGTGGAAGATCATGCCCTGGCCGCCGGGGAGCCGAAAAAGGCCGAGTTCGCCGCCGCCGTGACGGTGGGCCTGCGCGCCGACCTGTCGCGCCGGCTGTTTGCCCAGTTCAGCCTGGACCACGAAATCACTCCCTTGTGGGACGGCCTGCCCGAAGTCACCGGCCGCCGCGACTACCAGTTCAGCCTGGCGTTGAACTACCAGCTCTCCCCGCGGCGGTAAGGCCACGGAATTTCACGGAACGACCAGGGGTGGCCACCGGCCACCCCTGGTCGTTCTAGTCACTGAGTGCTGATAGTTACTTCATCGCCAGGCAGCGGAACACCGGCTGCAGGGTCCCGTCGTCCAGCAGCACCGGCGCTTCCATGGCCGACCGCAGGCCGGCCGTGTCAATGGCCGCCGGGTCGTAAGCGATGACCGCCCTGTGTTCGGCGGCATAGGTGTGGATGGAGGCGATCCCTGGGGTGCGCTGGTACATCCGGGTGAAGAATTCCGCCGTGCCCTTGCACTTCAGCCCGTCCACAAAGCATTCCACCGTCGCCATCCCCGCGGCGGTGAAGTGCGTCTCGGTGCTGGGCCGGGTCAGCGGATTCCGCAGCAGGTAGCCGCCGAACAACGCCAGGACCACCAGCGCCGGAAGAATGTATTTGGGTACCGTCATGGGTTCCTACAAGGTGACTTTGAGACTCAAGGCTCCCTCCACCGGGCATGCGTCCACGCATTCCAGGCAGTTGGTGCAGTCGCGGTGGCGCACCACGGTGTGGTTCTGCACCGCCAGGTCGTGGGGGCAGGCCCGGCGGCAGGCCCCGCACTGGTTGCAGGCGTGGTCGTCGCGGGCCACCTTGATCAGGCCCAGGCGCGCCAGGGGGTCGAACGTGGCGCTCAAAGGGCAGAGCCAGCGGCAGAAGGCCATCGGCACGATCAGCCCCAGCCCCACGATGACCGCCAGGGTGAGTACGCTGATCCACCCCAGCGATCCGTGCCCGAACCCGGAGAAGATCAGGTAGTAGGGGTCAAAGCCGCGCAGCACCAGTTCGCCCAGCCGGTAGGTGAAGTACAGCGATACAACCAGGACCACGTAGCGCAGGAGCTTCAGGCGGGCGTTGGTCTTATCCGGGACGCGCGGGCGGCGGCGCCAGACCTTCCCCCCCAGCCGGGCCGCCAGTTCGCCCAGGAAACCGATCGGGCAGGCCCAGCCGCAGAAGGCCTTCTTGGCCGCCAGCGCCAGCGCCAGGACGCCCACCAGCAGGGACAGGTTCAAAGGGCCCAGGGCGCAGGTGAACTGCCCGCCGTGGATCAGTCCCCACAGGCTTTCCACCCCGCCGAAGGGGCAGAACGCTTCGAACGAGCGCCCTCCAGCGGGGCGCACCGCCAGGTATATCACCAGCCCCAGGATGATCGTCATCAGGGCGTAACGGAGATGCCGGGTTTTCATGGAAAGATGTTTTATCGGGATTATTCCGGGTATGAGACGGTCCCCATTGTCCCGCGGCGAAGGAGGGTAAAGCCTCCGCCGGCGGAGACGATGGGGACCGCAGCGTTATCCTGGCGCCCATGCCGGGAAGCCGGGCACTATTTCAACAGCACGATCTTGCCGGAAGCGTGGTGCGATCCGGCGGTGATACGGTACAGGTAAACTCCTGAAGCCAGGCCGGACCCGTCAAAGGTCACTTCGTGCGAACCCGCGTCCCTCCACCCGTCTACCAGCGCCGCCACTTCGCGGCCGGCCGTGTCGTACACCCGGAGACTGACGTACCCGGGATCCGGGAGCCGGTAACTGATAGCCGTTGCCGGGTTGAAGGGGTTGGGGAATGCGGATAGTGCAACTTCCTCCGGCATGGCCATGCCGGAGCCAGACCCTCCGGTTTCCCCCGGGAAGGGGTCGCCGCCGCAGGCCCAGTCGCCCATGTCCCCTTCTCCCGATGGGCCTTGCTTGGTAAAGGCGAAACCGGCGGTATCCCACACAATTTCCGGATAATCGCCCACTCGTAACTCGTACCAGAAGGAACCCGCGGGAGCTCCGGCCGGGACTTCCTGCGTCCTATAGCGGGACAGGTTCGAGTTGGGCGGGATGATCATGCTCGCCGGCCCGGCTACCGGTCCGTACCAGCTCTGATTGGGCAACCGGACCATGAACCAGGCGTCAAAAGGTACGGGCAGGCCTTCCTGGTTGACCACCAGGGCGTAGAAGTTGAACCAGCCCCCGGCCGGCGGGATCTGGATGGGGGCGCCCAGGGGAGTCAGGTAGGCCGTCAGGCTGTGCTGCAGGTAGAGGTTGCGGTACAGGTAGATCCCCCCCGAAGCGCAGCCCAGCACCAGGTCGAGACGGTCGTCGCCATCCAGGTCGCCCAGGCAGGGCACAGAACGGTCGCCGAAATCCCAGGACTGGTACAGGGGCGTCACCAGGGTCCAGAAGGGAATGGCCGCCGACCCGGTATTACGGTAGAAAGCCAGGTTGCCGGCGATGGCGCCGTTGCCGATCAGGAGGTCCTTGTCGCCGTCCTCGTCCAGATCCACCAGGAAGGGCGCGGATTCCGTGCCCGCATCAATGCCCGGATAAAATCCCAGGTTGGTCCAGACCGGATTCACCGGACCGCCGTCGTTGCGCAGGTACAGCACGGTGCCGTCGAAGCAGCCGACGAACATGTCCTTGTCCCCGTCGTTGTCAATGTCGCCCAGGGTCGGCGAGGACATGGTCCCCACGTCAATTCCGGCATAGTTGTGCACCGGGGCGGCCCAGGCGGGGACCAGGGGTGTGCCGATATTCCACACCAGGGCCAGAGTACCGTTCTGGCAGCCGGCGACCAAGTCCAGGTCGCCGTCATTGTCCAGGTCCCCCAGCGCCGGCGCTTCCGTCCCGGGCAGGTTCAGGTTGGCGAAGGACGAATCTGCCATTTGCCAGGCGGCCGAATCCGCGGTGCCCACGTTCTCCAGGTATAAGATGCCCGGCAATCCTTGGGCCAGAACCATGTCCAGGTCGCCGTCATTGTCCAGATCGCCCAGCGCGGGGCGGGAGTAGTAACCGGTATCGAAGTAGCCGAGGTTCTCCTGCGTTAGTTGCCAGTTGGGTGCGGTGGCCGTGCCCTGGTTCATCCACACCATCAGTTGCCCTTCCGAGCGGCCGGATATCAGGTCCAGCAGCCCGTCACCGTTCAGATCCCACAGGGTGGGGGTGCCGTTGTGCTCCGCGTCGGCGATGACGCCCATGTACCGGAAAGACGGATTTTGCGGCGGCCCCAGGTTCCGGTAGTAACGGATCTCGCCGTCCAAGGCCGACATGAACAGGTCGGGCAGGTTATCGGCGGTGACGTCCACGGCGTACACCGAGGACTTCATTACCAGGTTGATGTTTTGATAGTAGCTGGTCTGGAACTGGAAGTTGGGGTTCCCCACGCTTCCCGTGTTGACATAATAAGCTGCTCCGCCGTCATTGTGCCCGACCAGCAGGTCGGCCAAGCCATCGCCATTCATGTCCCGGAAGCAGGGGATGGAGTGGTGGTCCACGCGGACGTCCTGGTACGCGTCGGTCACGAAGGTCCAGACCGGCGCGGTGCTGTCTCCGTCATTGCGATACAAATGCAGCCAGCCCAATTCGTTGCCGACGATCATGTCCAGATCTCCGTCGGCGTCGGTGTCCCAGAATGTGGGAGCCGACTGCATGCCCACGTCTATGGTGTCCAGGCCTGTGGTGAGGCAGAACCAGGAGGGGGAGGTGCCGCCGAGATTCTCGAAGTAGTTCAGGTAGCCGTCGTGCTCACCGACAAACAACTCTCCCAATCCATCGGCATCAATGTCCGCAAAGGCCGGTTTGGAAAAATCGCATCCGCCGTGGTACATGGCCATCTGCGCGCCGTCCAGATAGGCCTGGACATGGCGTTCCCAGACGACGTCCTGCGCTCCCGCTGCTGTGAAGAGTAGTCCCAGCAGCCCGGCCGCAAGCCCTACGCGTCCGCTTCTTCCGGTCATACAGACCTCTCCCGATTTATGGTAAAGAATTGCCCAAAAATGAGGTAGGGTGTAATGTAATAAATTTCGCCGGGAAAGTCAAGTGATCTGTCGCACTAAAAGAAGATTTTACAATGACGGCGGGCACAGTCGGGCAGTGCAACCGGCGTTGGGCTGGTGCTGCATTATCGGCGAGATATTCCTGAATCTGTATTACGCTTTATCCATCATGGAGTTGGCCTCCGGGGAGGGTTTTCTCGGCTCCCGGATCCGCCGTTCTCCCGGATGAAAGTGCGCCTGGTACGGTGTCTTCCCCCGCGAAGTCCCAATAAAGAATGGGCTAAATAATGTTTGGCGGACGGAGGGAAATCACATATATTTACCGTGCCTCCCCCACTACCCCTTGCCTGCGCCCGTTGTCTCCCCTGCGGTAACGACCGAAAGGAGTTCAACATGGCCTCACGGTTTTCCCCTTCTGTTTCACTTCTCCTGCTTGCCGCCCTGTCTTTCCTGCCTCACTGCGCCGGAGCCTGGATCAAGTACACCGAGGCGGAGTTGTCCCTGGCCCCTCCGGACTGGTGCCCGGAGGCCGACGCGCTGGTCCTGGATCAGACCCTGGATTGTGAACTCACCGCCGACGGCGGATGGCACCTGGAGGCCACCGGTTCCGTCCGGATCAAGGTGTTTACCCCCGAAGGCAAGGAGTACGGGAATGCCACCATCCTGACCCCCCCGGCCTACAAGCTGGGGAAAGTGACCGCCCGGACCATCACGCCGGAAGGCAGGGAGAAGAAGGTCAAGTCCGACCAGATGTTCAAGGAGTGGGAGTATTTCGGCGAAGATAACGAATCCCGCCTGTACGTCTGCCGATTCGCCTTCCCCGAAGTCAGTGAAGGGTGCATTCTGGAATACCACTACACTCTGACCAGCGAGCAGGTGTCCTTCATCGCCCCCTTCTACTTCGACCACCCCGACCTGCCCACCCGGGAATCCCGCCTGAGCTTCACCATCCCGCCGGGGGCCTCCTATAACTACTGCCACTTGAATTCCGGCAACTGCGAAGCGCGCAAATCCCTGGATGACGTGGTCAGCATCATCGGGACGAAGAAGCGATTCACCCTCGAGGCTTCCAACGTCCCCGCTGTCCAGGATGAGCCTTTCAGCCCTCCGGACGACTACCTCCGCCCCATGGTCTGCTTTCTGCTCACCCGCTATCAGAATGCCTACGTCAACCTGGACATTGCCACGAGTTGGCGTTCGGCGCTGGAAAGCATGCGCACCTGGCACGACAAGGCCATCGGGTCCTCCAAGCTGGCGCCCGGTATTGTGGAGGCCATGCCGAAGGATGAACCCCGGCGCA
Source organism: Candidatus Zixiibacteriota bacterium (assembly GCA_003599535.1). GTDB lineage: Bacteria > Electryoneota > B3-LCP > B3-LCP > B3-LCP > SURF-9. The sequence continues at coordinate 30,293 of QZKQ01000040.1, forward strand.
CCGCCGCGGCGCTGTACCGCTGGGTAGCCGACAGCGTGGCCTTAAGCGGCGGCCGTCACTGCTACGAGTTTGACGGCCAGGTGGATGATTGGATCCGGAATCGTCGGGCCACCGGCGCGGAAAAGGTGCTGCTGCTGAAGGCCCTGTACGACCGGGCGGGCCTGGATTCCCGGGTGCTGCTGACCGTGCCCGTAAATCAGGGTGCGGTGATCCGTGATTTTCCTTCGCTGGCCCAGTTCCGCGCCTCCCTGCTGGAGTTGCGCCTGGGCGGGGAAAAGATCTACTGCGATCCCACCCACGACCGGCTGCCCTTCGGCGCGTTGCGGTGGAATTACCAGGAGGTGCAGGCTCTGGTGGTGGACGACCAGCCCGGCTTCGTCAAGCTCCCCCCCGGCGCCGGAACCAGCGAGCTGGTGTACGACGTGCAGGGCGCCCTGGATGAAGCGGGCAACTTCACCGGCAAGGCGACGGTGCGGTCCTCGCGGGAATTCCTGTACAGTTACCAGAGGCGCCTGGCTCAGGCTGACAGCGCCGGGTTGCGGGAAGCCTTCGTGAAGTATTTCTTCCCCTGCTGCCGTCCGGAAAACCTCGTTTCCCTGACTCTGGAGACTCCGGCCGGGGAGGATAGCAGCCTCTGTCTGGCGGTGGAATGGAAAAAGGATGGGGTGGCGGAAGCCGTGGAAGATGAACTGCTACTGCCCGTCAACTGCATTGATCCGCAGGAACCCGATCTTCTCCCCGACGATTCCGACCGCACCACGCACCTGTTCTTTTCATTCCCCCGCACCGTCCGGCTGAACGCCACCCTCGCCCTGCCGCCGGGTTTTGCCTGCCGGGAGACCCCTTTCCGCGCGGAAGGCGCCTGCGGGTCCCTGGCCTACTCGCTGGCCGCAGAGCCGGCCGCGGACGGTTCCCGGTTGCACCTGTCGCGCGAGTACGTCCGCGGGCAGCGCAGTTATCCCCGGGAAACCTACGCGGAATTGCGCGAATTCTTCCAGGGCCTGTCCCAGGCGGATCACCATGCCCTGATCCTGACCCGGGAGAAGCCATGATTGCGGGATGGATGCTCCGTATACTGCTGCTGGGTCTGGCGTGCGTACCGGCCTGGGCGGCGCCCCCGCCCGATTGGGTGGTGAGCCTGAAGGATCATCCCCGCCTTGGCGCGGCCTCGCCCCGCGACGTGCGCCTGCTGAACGCCCTGGACGTGAAATTCCAGCCGGAAAAGCCCTGCACCCGTTTTCACCAGCGAATGGCCTTCCTGGTGGGGGGGAACCACCCCTTTAATCCCTTTAAATACCAGGAGACGTACGCCGCCGGCCATCGTCTGGAGCCGCAGGGCTGGTGGAGGGTCACGCCGGAAGGGAAGGTCGAGCGCCTCTCCGGCGACGGCGTCCGCGCCAGCCACACGTTCGGCGGCGACCAGCTCTACGCCGACGACATGGTGATGACCTGGGCGGCGACTGACTGCCCCAATGGCGCCATCGTGGCCCTGGAATTCACCCTGACGTCGAACGATTTTATGGGTTCGGGCAAGGTCTTCCTGCAGGATGTCTGGGAGACGGATTCCACCACGGCAACCTTCCGGGTAGCGCCGCCGGGCGTGGTGCAATTCGTGCCCCGCAGCGGCGCGGAAGGCGCGGTCCGCCTGGAGTCCGGCGGATTCCAGGCCGGTCATTTCCCGGAATTCAAGGACCTGGACTACGGCGGCGGTTTTGCCGTCGCCGCCCCCCGGGTGGATTATTTTTGCTTCCCTTCCGGCGATCTTTCCATTCCGCCGCAGACCTGGACGGAGGTGGCCGCCGAGGCGGCCCGGTTATGGGACAAAACCGGCCGGGATTTCCAGCCCCCAGCCGTGACGGAATTGGAAGCTTTCCTGGCCCGGTTCGAGACGGAATACCGCTACGTGGCCGTGGAAATCGGCGCCGGACGCTTCATTCCGCACCGCCCCCAGGACATCTTCCGCCTGAAGTACGGCGACTGCAAGGATTTGTCCTGGATGCTGGTGCGGACTCTGCAGGCCGGCGGTTGGGAGGCCTTCCCCGTGCTGGTCCTGACCCCCGCCTGGCACCCTTTTCCGCAAGCCTACCCCAGCCCCTACGCCTTCAACCACTGCATTTTGGCCCTGCGGCGGGAGAGCGATACGCTGTACTACGATCCCACCGCCCGGGGGTTCGGTCTGGGGACGCTCCCCTGGAACCTGCACGGCGCCTGCGCCTTGCCCGTGTGCCCCGGCGCCGGTCTGATCCGCCTGCCCCGGGATGATGACCCGCTGCGCCTGCGTCGCGAGCTGGACGGCGAGCTGGCTGCCGACGGCTCGGTCAGCGGCCGGATCCGCTGGACCTTCGAGGCGCGCATGGGGCGGATCTTCGAGACCGTCACCACGCGGGAGGAGATGACCGCCACCCTGCGCCGCGCCCTGCGGCCGGAAGTGCACTTCACGCTGCACGATTTCCAGATCCGCGCCGCCGAAGCGGTTATGGAAGCGCACGTGACGCTGGAGGGCCTGGGCAGCCGCCGAGGCGCGGCGCTCTACCTGGCGCCATTCCCCTTCGCCCCGGACCTGGGGGATTCGGTGGGGGTCGGATCACCCGATGGCTACTTCCTGCCCCGCCCGGCGCGCTGGGAAACCTCCGTGAGCCTGGCCCTGCCCGCCGGCCTGTCGCCGGAAAAGGCCTGGGCCGATTCGCTGCTCCTGGAGGCCGGGGAATCGTGCTGCCGGACAGACTCTGCCAGTGGCCGCCTGAACGCCTTTTGGACCCATTGCCTGAGGGATTCCCACTATCCTCCCGCCCGCAAGACGGAACTCGATTCGTTGTTCCAGGCCGTGCGGAAACATCAGCGCATGAAACTGAAGCTCGCCTCCGGCGGGTGATCTGCCGCTCTTCCGTCCCTCTCCTTTTCGCATTAACCTGGCGCTTCGGCGCCATTTTTATGCAATTTCAGCGCCCGCCATGACTTGACCCGGACGCCTGCCCACCGTCCTTCCCCCGGTTACATTTCCACCCAACGGCCTTTCTCGCCTTCCCGTAACTTATTAAGAGATTGGAATTTAAGTGATCAAAATCCGGAGGAGTGCAACCTTTTTGGGTTTCATTTCCCGCATTATTAAGAATTTGGCAGGTCGCAGCAATTGGGCGCTTGGGCGCGGATTTTCATTTGGGCTGAAAATTAATTGCCGCGGACCGGACGGATACCGCCCGGGCGCGTCGGCGGCTCCAAGGCATCATTCAGAAAGAGACCGGTTGTGTTCGGAAAAAGCTTCAAGCTGTTCGACTTGCTGGGTTTCGAGGTCAAAATTGATCCGAGCTGGTTTGTCCTGGCAATCCTGATCACCTGGTCCCTGGCCGAAGGCCTGTTCCCGGCCTACTACCAGGGACTCGCCACCGCCACCTATTGGTTGATGGGGACTGCGGCGGCGGTGGGACTGTTCTTTTCCATCGTGCTCCATGAACTTTGCCATTCCCTGGTGGCGCGTCGCTATGACATCCCCATGAAGGGGATTACTCTGTTCATATTCGGCGGCGTGGCGGAGATGAACCAGGAACCCAAGACGGCCAAGTCGGAAATGCTGATGGCGGTGGCCGGCCCGGCGGCCAGCCTGGGCATCGCCGGGATCTTCTTCGGCGCCAACCTGGCGGGCCAGGACAATCTGTGGTCCACGCCCTTCCGGGGAGTGCTGCAGTACCTGGCCCTGATCAACGTCATCCTGGCCGGGTTCAACCTCATCCCCGCTTTCCCCCTGGACGGCGGCCGGGTGCTGCGCGCGGCCCTGTGGGGCTGGAAGCACAACCTGCGCTGGGCCACCCGCATCGCTTCCCGCATCGGCTCCTACTTCGGGATGCTGCTGATCGTTCTGGGCGTCGTCAACTTCATCTGGGGCAATCCCTTGAGCGGCGTCTGGTGGTTCCTGATCGGCCTGTTCCTGCGCGGGGTGTCGCGGAATTCCTACCGGCAGGTACTGGTCCACCTGGCGCTGAAGGGTGACAAGGTCCGCCACTTTATGGATCGCGACCCGGTGACCGTGCCCCACGACATCACGGTGGATCAATTGGTGGACGATTACGTCTACCGCTACGGCCAGCGCAGTTTCCCGGTGGTGGAAGAAGATTCCCGCCTGGTGGGCTGCGTCAACGTCAGCGACATCAAGGAAATCCCCCGCGCTGAGTGGACCCGGCACCAGGTGGAAGAGCTGTCGGAAAACTGCACCGACGAACTGCTCATCACCGAAGACAAGGACGCCACCGAAGCGCTGACCACCATGCAGCGGTCCGGGCTGTCCCGCCTCATGGTGACTGAATCCGGCAAACTGGTGGGAGTCATTTCTCTGCATGACCTGATGCGGCATCTCTCCTTGAAGATGGATCTGGAAGAAGAATCCTGAACATACATGGGACAGCGGATCTCTCCCCAACAGATTTCCAACCATTTATTCATTAAAGGGAGGCAACGATGGATATCTTCAAGCGACTGAAACAGGAGCATCAGCAGTTCCGGGAGATTTTGGGGCGGTTGCTGAAAACCACTTCCCGGACGGCCGACCGGCGCGAAGAAATGATCTCCCAGCTCTATTCCGAAATGGGCCCCCACCTCCTGGCCGAAGAAGAGGTTCTCTACCCCGTCTTCCTGGACAAGAAGTCCGAGCACGAGAACGGAGTGACGTACGAGGAAGAACATCGCCTGGCCAAGCAGCTTCTCCAGGAGCTGAGCGATATGCCCAAGGATGACGACAACTGGAAACCGAGGCTGCGGGTGCTGAACACCCTGTTTGAGTACCACGCCGGGATGGAGGAGAAGCAGATTTTCAAGCGGGCCAAGGAGATAGCGGGGCCGGACAAGGTGAAGCAGCTCAGCCAGCGGTACGAGGAGGCCTACGAGGAAGCCAAACAGTCGCAGATGGCGCCCATGAGCATGTGACCGGAATTGGCCGGTCCATTGATTTTCCACCATGAGGAACCCATGGCCTTCGATTTCATGACTGACGCTCTGAACCGGGTGCGGTCGAATGCCCCCGGACAGATCGAGGACGAGGTGCGCCGGCAGATGCGCGGGCGCCTGTGCTATTACGCCACGGCCGAGCCCTCGGAGATTGACCAGCGCTTGAAACAGTTGGACAGCGAGTGGGACGTCGAGCGCATCCTGTTGGCCGGATCGGCCGGCTTGCTGTTCTACGGATTGATCCGGGGGCTGTTCGGCAGCCGTGTGTGGCTGCTTCCCGGCTTGGCCCTGAGCGTTTTCCTGGTGCAGCACAGCGCCCTGGGGTGGTCGCTGCCGGCCAATTGGCTGCGCCGCCTGGGCCTGCGCACCGCCGAGGAGATCGAGGAAGAGCGCTTTGCCTTGAAAGCCATGCGCGGCGATTTCCGCGGGGTGTCCGAATCCATCCCCCTGCCGGAAGCCGGCGCCATTGACCGGATCCTGGAGGCCGTGGAACGGCCCTGAGGCTTCGGCCGGAACATGCAGTGTCAAGGAAAACAATCCGCGACGTCTTTTCCGGCGCCGCGAAACATAATTCGTCTCTTTATCAAGGAGATTAGCCATGATGAATAAAAAGGTCAATGACGTGATGACCCGCGGGGTGGAATTGATTGACGTGGACTTTTCCATCCGCGAAGCCGCCGAAATGATGCGCGATCTCGACATCGGCGTGGCTCCGGTGGCCGAGAATGATGAGCTGGTGGGCATGCTCACTGACCGCGACATCGTCATCCGCGCCATCGCCGAAGGCCTGGATCCCGACGACACCTCTGTCCGCGACGTGATGACGGAGGACGTGGAGTACTGTTACGAGGACGACGACCTGGAGGAAGCCGGCCGCATCATGCGGGACCGCCAGATCCGCCGCCTGATCGTGCTGAATCGGGGCGACGAGGTGATCGGCATCCTGTCCCTGGGAGACCTGGCTACCAAGACCCAGGATGAGGAGATGGCCGGGGACGTGCTGCAGGAGATATCCGAGCCGTCCAAACCGGAACGTTAACCGGCGGCCAGGGAATACCAGTGCGCGGGAGGCAGTTTTGCGCTCCCGCGCAACGTTTCTATTGCCCCCGCCTTGGGGCCGATAAACACTTTTAACCATTTTCGGGTAGTTCCATGAATCATGAACAGGATCTGCCGGTCGGCAGCCGCCTCGTCCAGGTGCCGGCGGCCACGGTGGTGCTGGAAGGAAATCTGACCCTGCCCCCGCAGGCGAAAGGCATGGTGGTGTTCGCCCACGGCAGCGGCAGCAGCCGGCACAGTCCCCGCAACCGCTACGTGGCCCAGGTGCTGAACGAAGCCGGGCTGGGCACACTCCTGATAGACCTGATGACGCGGGAGGAGGAAATCCAGGAGGCAGCCACCCGCTTCCTGCGCTTTGACATCGGCTTTCTGACCGACCGGCTCCTGGCCGCCACCGATTGGCTGCTGGACCTTCCCGAAGCCCGCGATCTGCGGATCGGATACTTCGGCGCCAGCACCGGGGCGGCGGCGGCCCTGCGGGCCGCGGCGGAACGCCCCCAGGCGATCTCTGCGGTGGTGTCGCGCGGCGGCCGGCCGGATCTGGCCGGGCATGCCCTCTTCCGCGTCACCGCCTCCACCCTGTTGATCGTCGGGGGCCACGACCTCCCCGTCCTGGACATGAACTACGAGGCCCTGGAAAAGCTGCCTGGGGACAAGCAGATCGAGATCATTCCCGGCGCCACGCACCTGTTCGAGGAATCCGGGGCGCTGGAAGAAGTGGCCCGCCTGGCCCGGCAGTGGTTCCTGCACTACTTGGTATCTCCGGCCGAGGACTTGGGCACCCTGGTGCAGGACGACCTCATGGAGGAGTTGACGGAACGCCCGGAAGAAGAGGAATTATGAGTCCCAGCGTAGATTTCAGTACGGAAGAACTGGTGGTGCAGATCAGCACACTGGCCCAACGGCTGGAAGACCACTACAGCCTTAATCCCCTGCTGGAAATGATCGGCAACGCCCGCTACGTGCTGTTGGGCGAAGCCTCCCACGGCACCTCCGAATATTACACTTGGCGCGCCCGCATCACCCAGCGGTTGATCAAGGAGAAGCACTTCGACTTCGTGGCCGTGGAGGGCGACTGGCCGGATTGCTATGCCCTGAACCGGTACGTCAAGGATTACCCCGACGCCGGGGCCGGCGCTCCCGCCGTCCTGCGCCAATTCCAGCGCTGGCCCGCCTGGATGTGGGCCAACTGGGAAGTCGCCGCCTTCCTGGAATGGCTGCGCCGGTACAACCAGGACACCGGCCGCCGCGTTGGGTTCTATGGGCTGGATATGTATAGCCTGTGGGAATCCATGGAAGCGATCCTGGATTACCTGCAGCAACGCGGCGACGGCGAGGCGGTGGAAGCGGCCAGGCGGGCCTTCATGTGCTTCGAGCCCTATAATGAAGATCCCCAGACCTACGGCTGGAACGCCGCCTTCGTGCCGGACAACTGCCGCGACGAAGTCGTGGATCTGCTCCGGCAGATGCGCCGGCAGGCGCCGCACTTCGATCACGATCCCGAAGCGGCCTTCAGCGCCGAGCAGAACGCCCGCGTGGCGGTGGAAGCGGAACGCTACTATCGGGCCATGATGCGCGGCGGCCCCGGATCCTGGAACCTCCGCGACCGCCACATGGCCGACACCCTGGAACGGCTCATGGAGTTGCACGGGCCGCAAAGCCGGGGGATCGTCTGGGCCCACAACACCCACGTGGGCGACGCCCGCTACACCGACATGGCCGGTGAAGGCATGGTCAACGTGGGTCAACTGGTTCGCGAGCAGAATTGGGAAGGGGGTGTGGCGGTGGTGGGCTTCGGGTCGTACTACGGCGAGGTTATCGCCGGGCGAGCCTGGGGCGGCGCCGTGGAACGCATGAGCGTACCGCCGGCCCGGCCCGGCAGTTGGGAAGACATCATGCACCGCTCCCTGCTGCGCGACAAGCTCCTGATCCTGCGCGACGTCCGGGGCGTGGAGGAGATGCGGGAAGAGCGCGGCCATCGCGCCATCGGCGTGGTGTACCGCCCCGAAGCCGAACGCTACGGCAACTACGTCCCCACGCTGCTCCCGGAACGCTACGACGCCTTCCTGTTCATGGATGAGACCAGCGCCCTGCATCCCCTGCATGGATCGGGGGACGCGGCCCGGGAGCCGGATTTGTATCCCTGGGGCTTGTGATGGCCAAGGAGGAGCGGTTGAAGGAATACCGGAGCAAGCGCGATTTTCACCGCACTCCGGAGCCTTCCGGAGACCGGGAGACCATGTCGGAGGGGCCCATCTTCGTCATCCAGAAGCACGAGGCCACCCGGCTCCATTACGATTTTCGCCTGGAAGTCGGCGGGGTGCTGAAGTCCTGGGCCGTGCCCCGGGGGCCGTCCACTGACCCGAAGGAGAAGCGCCTGGCCGTGGCCACGGAGGACCACCCTCTGGATTACGCCGGCTTCGAGGGGATCATCCCCGCGGGCCAGTATGGCGGCGGGACGGTCATCGTCTGGGATCAGGGCGTCTACCGCAACCTGAAGGAATCCGAGGGCCAGTCCATGGAAGAGGCCCTGGAAAGGGGATTGGCCGCCGTCTGGCTGGAAGGCGAGAAACTGCGCGGCGGGTATGCCCTGATCCGCACTCGCCGCCGGGGAAAGGATGAGTGGCTGCTGATCAAGATGAACGATGAGCAGGCCGAAACCGAGCGGGTCATCACCCTGGCCCGCCCCGAATCGGTCATCAGCGGAAAGACCATCGAAGAGGTGGCCGCAGGGACTAACCACGATCGCTGAACCGGTGCGGGAAAGCGAAGCATGAGGCAGCATGTCCAAACGAGAAAAAACCGTGGTGGAAGTGGAAATCACTCACCCGGACAAGGTGCTTTTCCCCGGTGAGAAGATCACCAAGGGGCAGTTGATCGAGTATTACCGCCGCGTGGCGCCGGTGATGCTGCCGCACGTGGAGGGGCGGCCCATTACCATGCACCGCTACCCCCGGGGGCTGCGCGGAACGAGCTTCATTCAACAGGAAGCCCCGGAATACTTCCCCGCCTGGATCCGCCGCGAGCCGGTGGAAAAGCGGGAAGGCGGCATTACCGATCGGGTGGTGGTGGACCGGCCCGAGACACTGGTCTACCTGGCCAATCAGGCCTGCCTCACCATTCACACCTGGCTCAGCCGGGCGGGACGGCTGGAATTTCCCGACCGCCTGGTGTTCGACCTGGACCCGCCGGAGGGAGGCTTTTCCCTGGCCGTGTTCGCCGCCCGCGAACTGCGCCGCCTGCTGACCGAGGAGCTGGAGATGCTCCCCTTCGTCATGACCACCGGATCGCGCGGCCTGCACCTGGCGATCCCCCTGGACGGCCGCGCCGATTTCGACGCCGTGCGTGAATTCGCCCGGGAAGTGGCCGAGGTCATGGTTCAGCGCCACCCCGACCGCCTGACCGCCGAGGTGCGCCTGGCCAAGCGGGGCGGCCGCCTGTTCCTGGATACCGCCCGTAATGCCTACGGCCAGACTGCCGTGGCCCCCTATTCCGTACGGGCCAAGCCCGGCGCGCCCGTGGCGACCCCCCTGGAATGGAAAGAACTGGAGGCGGATCTGGAGGCGCAGAAATACACCGTGAACAACCTGTTTGCGCACCTGGACCGCCGGGGCGACCCCTGGGAAGCCCTCCGGCAGCAGCGCTTCTCTCTGGTGGTGGCCCGCAGCAAGTTAGACCGTCTCCGCGCCGATTTCCGGCCGGAGCCATTATTCGCATAGCCGAAAGGAAACCACATGATACGCAGCCTGAAAGAAATGAAGGGGTATAAACTCCTGGCCGAAGGCGATCAATTCGGCAAGATCAAGGATATCTACTTCGACAGCGACGAGTGGACCGTGCGCTACCTGGTCGTGGAAACCGGCAGTTGGCTGAACAGCCGCCAAGTGCTGGTTCCGCCCCAGATCCTGGGGTTGCCCGACTGGAACAACCAGGTATTCCCCACCTCGCTGACCAAGCAGCAGATCAAGGACAGCCCGCCGGTGGATACCGACCGGCCGGTGTCCCGGCAGTACGAAACCGATCTCTACAGCTACTGGGGTTGGACGCCCTATTGGGTCCGCACCGGCGCCATGGCCCCCATGCCCCCGGGACCGACTCCGGGGTATGAGCCGGAAGAGACCGCCTACGGGCGCCGGACGGCCGGCGCGGACACCGGGGTGGCGACCCAGCGGGAAGGCGACCCCGACCTGCGCAGCCTGGACGAAGTCACCGGCTACGGCATCAGCGCCGTGGACGACGACATCGGCCACGCGGAAGATTTCCTGGTGGATGACGAATCCTGGGATCTGCGCTACCTGGTGGTGGACACCCGCAACTTCCTGCCCGGGCGCAAGGTCATCGTCTCCACCCAGTGGATCACCGGCATTGACTGGCCCGATTCCCGGGTGTCTGTGGATCTGACCGCAGACGACATCAAGAACAGCCCGGAGTACGACCCCAAGGCCCCCATCAACCGGGACTATGAGGAGCGGCTGTATACCCACTACGGCCGTCCGCGCTACTGGAATTACTGATCCATTTCGGAAGGTCACGCTCCGGCGTGACCGGGGGCGGGAAACCGGCCCGGGGTGACCGGCCCTTACCACTTTACCGCCGCGATCTCGTACCACCGGAGGAGAGCATGAATTTCACGCTCTCCTCCGGCGGATCACCCGGTGGGCCCGCCGTTTCTTCGACCGGCCTGTCCTCTTCTTTGGACGTGGTGAACCATTATTTGGGAGTGAGCCAAAATGTTAGGTAGCATGAAACAGTTGCAGGGCTTCAAATTGCTGACACAAGGACAGGAATTCGCCAAGGTCAAGGACGTATATTTCGACGTCACCGCCTGGGTCCTGCGTTACCTGGTGGTGGATACCGGAGGCTGGCTGGCCAGCCGCAAGGTGCTGCTGCCCCCGGACGCCCTGGAAAAGCCCGACTGGAACCGTAAAGTCATCCCCGTCACGCTGAACCGCAAGCAGATCGAGAACAGCCCTCCGCTGGACGCCGACCTGCCCGTTTCCCGGCAGCATGAAGCCGACCTGTACGATTACTACGGTTGGGAGTCCCCCTTCTGGGCCCGCATGGGCGCCATGGTTCCGCGGCCCGAACGCGCCGGCTCCAAGTCGGCCGAAGATATGGACCTGGAACAGATGCGCGGCCGCGCCGACGAGATCCGGGAAGACGAGCCCGACCCCAGCCTTCGGGCCTTAAGCGAAGTGATGGGCTACCGGGTGCAGGCCAACGACGGCGACGCCGGCCATGTGGAGGACTTCTACGTGGACGACGCCACCTGGGACGTGCGCTACGTGGTGGTGGACACCCGCAAGTGGCTGCCCGGCCGCCACATCCTGCTGGCCGTACCCTGGATTGACGACGTCAATTGGGCCGCTTCCAAGATTACCGTGGACCTGACCACTACGGACATCGTGGACAGCCCCGAGTGGGACCCCGAGGCTCCCATCAACCGCGAGTACGAGGACCGGCTGTTCAGCTATTACGACCGGCCCCGCTACTGGTGAGGCTCGCGGTTGTTCTGCAGTTCGCAGATGGGTTGGGGGTGAACGGCGCCCTTGGCGCCGGTGCTTAAGGTAACGGAGGGGGGCGTGATTGCCATTATGGCCTGGTACGTGTAGCCGGCGCCAGGCGAGACCCATTTAACCAAGGAGAAACCCATGTATCATAGCCTGAAGAACGTATTCGGATACAATCTGCTGGCCGAAGGCGACGAATTCGGCAAGATCAAGGACGCCTATTTCGATCCCCAGGACTGGTCGGTCCGCTACTTCGTGGTGGACACCGGCCTGATCCTGCCCGGACGCAAGGTGCTGATCCCGCCCTCCCAGTTGGGAACGATTGATCCCGACCGGAAGGTGATCCCCACCACGCTGTCCGTCGGGGAGATCAAGTCCAGCCCCGCGCTGGAAGAGGACCGTCCCATCACCCGCGAGTACGAGACTGACCTGTACAGCTACTATGGCTGGGAACCGTACTGGTTTCCGGAGGGCGGAATGGGCGGCTTCCCCACTTCCACGGTGGTGGAAACCCCCAACGTGGCCCGCGACCGCATGGCCGAACCTGCCTCGGCGGTGGAAGAATCCTACGCCGGGCCCGGCCTCGAATTGCTCAGCGTGCGCGAGGTGTCCGACTACAAGCTGCACGCCGTAGACGGCAACCTCGGCGAAGCGGACGATTTCCTGTTCGACGACCGGGACTGGAAAATCCGCTACCTGATCGCCGACACCGGTTCCTGGCTCCTGGGCCGCAAGATACCCATTAACCTGAAATGGGTGCGGGGCTTTGACCAGATCGAAGGCGAGGTCCACGTGGATCTGTCCAAGAAGAGCATTGAGGACAGCCCGGAATGGAACGAGCAGATGGCCTTCGATTACCAGTACGAATCGGATCTGGAGACCCACTACGTCCGGTCGAGGATCTGACCTGCGGATTCAATAACCCGGCGCTGCGGTTCATTGGCTTTTCGAGGCCGCCGCGGCGCCGGGTTGAATTTTATCCGGAATTGCGGCAAAACCAAACTCCGGCGCGGTCGTCCTGCGTAAAACCTGCGACGGATTCTGCTCCTTCCGCGCCTCGAGGGAACGGAAAAAACCCGGATCTCCACGGATACTGACCCCGGCCTATCGGCCTCACCATCCGACCAAAGCAACGCGACGGACTGTAAGGAGAACACGTATGGAAATTGGCGCCCGATACCTGGGCGGGGGGCGGACTCGGTTCGTGCTCTGGGGCCCGTTGATGGACGAGATCACCCTGGAGATCGTGTCGCCGGACCCGCGGGAGATCCCCCTGGAGAAAATGGACGGCGGCTTCTGGCAGGTGGTGGTTGACAACGTGCCGCCCGGCGCCCAGTATTACTACAAGTTCGCCGGCGGCATCGTCCGCCCCGACCCGGCCTCCCATTTCCAGCCCGAAGGCGTGCAGGGCACGACGGAAGTGGTGGATCATGGAGCCTTTCCCTGGACCGACCAGGGCTGGCGCGGCATTCCCCTGGACAAGTATGTCATCTACGAGCTGCACGTGGGGACGTTCACCCCGGAGGGCACCTTTGACGCCATCATCCCCCGGTTGGCGGAACTGAAGGATCTGGGTGTCAGCGCCCTGGAGATCATGCCCGTGGCCCAGTTCCCGGGGGAGCGTAACTGGGGTTACGACGGCGTCTACCCCTTCGCCGTGCAGAACAGCTACGGCGGCCCTGACGGCCTGAAGCGGCTGATTGACGCCTGCCATAAGGAAGGCCTCGCCGTGGTGCTGGACGTGGTCTATAACCATCTGGGCCCGGAAGGCAATTACCTGGGCGAGTTCGGCCCCTATTTTAACGAGCGCTACCGGACGCTGTGGGGCGGCGCCATCAACATGGACAGCTACTATAGCTACGGAGTCCGGAATTATTTCTTTCAGAATGCCCTGCATTGGTTCCGGCATTTTCATTTCGACGCCCTGCGCCTGGACGCCATCCAGGGCATCATTGACCTGTCAGCCAAGCATTTCCTGGCCGAGCTGGATGAGAAGGTCGAGCAGTTGTCGCGCCTGATCGGGCGCAAGTTCTACCTGATCGCCGAGAGCGATTTGAACGACGTACGGGTCATCATGCCCCAGGAAGCCGGCGGTTACGGCCTGGAAGCCCAGTGGCTGGACGATTGGCATCATGCCGTCTATACCATTTTGACCGGGCAGCGATATGGTTACTATGTGGATTTCGGCGAAGTCAGCCAGTTGCTGAAATCCTTCCGTGAGGGTTTCATCTACAACTGGGAATATTCCCCCTCGCGCAAGCGCTGTTTCGGCAGCTCTTCGGTGAACCGCCCCGCGAGAAAATTCGTCGTGTTCCTGCAGAATCACGATCAGGTGGGCAATGGCCTGGAAGCCGGCCGCTTGTCCAAACTCCTGGATTTTGAAGGATTGAAACTTGCCGCGGGGCTGCTGTTCCTGTCCCCTTATATCCCCCTGTTGTTCATGGGTGAGGAGTATGGCGAGGATACTCCCTTCATGTATTTTGTGTCATTCAGTGACCCCAATCTTATCCAGGCGGTCCGGGAAGGACGCAAGATGGAGTTCAAGGCCATCGAATGGGAAGGTCATGTTCCCGACCCGGAAGCCGTCGAGACCTTCGAAGAATCCCGGATTCAGTGGGACAAGCGCTACGACGGCTCCGGCGCGGTGCTGCTGGCCTGGTACAAGGAGTTGATCCGCCTGCGCCGCACCACCCCCTGTCTTGTCAATCTGGATAATAAAAAATTGAAAATCGGCGGTCACCGGGGTGAAAATGTCATTTATCTGCACCGCTGGCATTCGGAATGCCGCCTGTTCTGCCTGTTCAACTTGAACCGGGACCAGGAAAAGACCGTCACCGTGCAACTGGAAGACGGAGGCTGGTACCGCCTCCTGGATTCCGCTGAAGAGCGCTGGGACGGCCCCGGGTCCGCTACGCCGGAGGAGTTAGCCGACGGCATGGAAGTTACCCTGCGGCCCTCCAGCCTGGCCCTTTACGTGAAAGAGATCGAAACATGAACCGCCACCTCTGCATCCACGCCCACTTCTACCAGCCCCCGCGGGAAAATGCCTGGCTGGAAGACGTGGAAATGCAGGATTCCGCCTACCCCTACCACGATTGGAACGAGCGGATCGCCGCCGAAGGGTACGCCCCCAACACCGCCTCCCGCGTGGTCAACGGCGAAGGGCGCATCATTGACATCATCAACAACTACGCCAAGATCAGCTTCAACATCGGCCCCACGCTGTTCCAATGGATGGCCCGGCGCATGCCGGAAATCTACGAGGACATCATCCAGGCCGACCACCACAGCCGCGAGCTCTATTCCGGGCACGGGTCGGCCATCGCCCAGGCGTTCGGCCACCTGATCATGCCCCTGGCCAACGACCGCGACAAGCGCACCCAGGCGTACTGGGGAGTGCGGGATTTCGAATTCCGCTTCGGGCGCAAACCGGAGGGCATGTGGCTGCCGGAAACCGCCTGTGATCTGGCCAGCCTGGAAGCTCTGGCCGACCAGGGGATCAAGTTCACCATCCTGTCTCCCTACCAGGCCGGCCGTGTGCGCCCCCTGGACGGCGGCGAGGACGACTGGCGCGACGCCACCGGCGGGCAAATAGACCCCAAGATCCCCTACCTCTGCCGCCTCCCCTCTGGTAACACCATCGCCCTGTTCTTCTATGACGGGCCGATTTCCCAGGAACTGGGCTTCGGCGACCTGCTGACCAGCGGGGAGAATTTCGCCAACCGCCTGCTGGGCGTCTTCGGAGAGCAGGACGACCCGCAAATGGTGCACATCGCCACCGACGGCGAGACCTACGGCCACCACAAGACCTTCGGCGACATGGCCCTGGCTTATTGCATTTACTTTATCGAATCGAATGAACTGGCCGACGTGACCATCTATGGCGAATACCTGGAGAAATATCCCCCCACCCAGGAAGTGGAGATCGTGGAGAATACCTCCTGGAGCTGCGCGCACGGGGTGGAACGTTGGCGCAGCGACTGCGGCTGCAACTCCGGCATGCACCCCGCCTGGAACCAGAAATGGCGCACTCCCCTGCGCGAGGCTCTGGACTGGCTCCGCGACCAGATGATTCCCATTTACGAACAGGAGATGAGGAAGTTCACCGGAGACCCCTGGAAGGCCCGCGACGAGTATATTTCCGTCATCCTGGACCGCACGCCGGAGACCATTGACCGCTACCTGGGCGAGCACATAGGCGGGGATCTGACCCACGGAAACAAAGTCCGCCTGTTAAAGCTGCTGGAGATGCAGCGCCAGGCCTTGCAGATGTTCACCAGTTGCGGCTGGTTCTTCGATGAGCTGTCGGGCCTCGAGACCACCCAGGTCTTGCAGTACGCCGCCCGGGCGATCCAGTTGACCCGGGAATTGACCGGCAAGGACCTGGAACCGACATTCAAGCGCCGCCTGGAAAGGGCGAAAAGTAATATCCCGGAAATGGGCAACGGAGCGCAGATTTACCACCGGTTCATCGAACCGGCGCGGCTCGACCTGGAACGCGTAGGGGCGCATTACGCCATCAGCTCCCTGTTCGAGGATTACCCCGAAGATGAGTACAAGATCTACTGCTACACCGCCGACAGCCAGTCTCACGAGCAGGTCCGCGCCGGCACCATGCAACTGGCCGTGGGCCACGCCTTGATCCGCTCCGATGTCACCCTGGAACAGAAGGATATCAGCTATGCTGTGATCCATATGGGTGGGCACATCATCAACGGCGGGGTGCGGGAATACCAGGGCGAGGAGGCGTTCGAAGACATGCGCCAAGCCGTTACCGAAGCGTTCGACCGCACTGATGTGCCCGAGGTCATCCGCCTGATGGATCAGCACTTCGGCGGCAGCAATTACTCCCTGTGGCACCTGTTCAAGGACGAGCAGCACAAGGTGTTCGATCTCCTGCTGCAAGAGACCCTGGACCGCATTGAAGTGAACTTCCGCAACATTTTCAATGACAATTACGCCATCATGCGGGCCATGCGTGATTCCGGCATCCCCATTCCCCAGGCGCTGCGCACGCCCATGGAGTTTTCTTTGAATCGGGAAATCTACCGCATGCTGATGGAGGGCGCAGAAATAGATATACCCCGGCTGGAAAAACTGGTGGAGGAATTTCACACCTGGGAAGCGGCGCCCAATAGAACCGCCCTGAATCACGCCTCGGAGATTTGGATCAATGTCACCATGCGGCGGCTGGTGGAAAATCCCCGGGATATGGAGATCCTGGCCGTCATGAGGGAGGTCATCAAGCTGCTGAAAGCCATCCCGGTGGAGCTGAACCTGTGGCGGGCGCAGAACATGTATTTCGACCTGGCCCGGCAGGTTCGGATGGAAATCGCGGAAAAAGCCGACCAGGGCGGGGGAGAGGAGCGGCGCTGGGTGGAGAGCTTCGACGAGCTGGGCGAGCACCTGAACGTAAGGCTGGGATATGCATTTACCACGAGCGACGTACCGGCTGCAGTTTAATCCTCAATTCACCTTCCGGGCGGCCCGCCATATAGTCCCCTACCTGGCCGAACTGGGGATCTCCGACGTCTACGCTTCGCCCATCTTCCGGGCGCGCAGCGGCAGCCAGCACGGTTACGATGTGGTCAATCCCACCCGCCTGAACCCCGAGGTCGGCAGTGACGCCGACTTCGAGGAGCTGATCCAGGCGGTGAAGGACCAGGGCATGGGCTGGATCCAGGACGTGGTCCCCAACCACATGGCCTACAGCGATGAAAACTACTGGTTGATGGACGTCCTGGAAAACGGTCCCGATTCGGAGTACTACCACTTCTTCGACATTGAGTGGCAGCATCCCTACGAGAACATCCGGGGCAAGATTCTGTCGCCCTTCCTGGGCGATTTTTACGGTGAATGCCTGGAGCGGGGGGAGATCACCCTGAAGTACCGGCAGGATGGGCTGAGGGTCAACTACTACGCCTATCAATTCCCCCTGCGCATTGATTCCTACTTCAAGGTGCTGGCCCACGACCTCGGCCGCCTGAAGCGCACCCTGGGCGGCACCCACGGCGACTACATCAAGCTGCTGGGGGTGCTGTTCGTGCTGAAGAATCTGCCCACCCGGGAGGAGCCGGCCGAGCGCCGCGAGCAGATCCTGTTCGTCAAGCGGATGCTGTGGGAGTTGTACAGCGATAACGCCCAGGTCCGCCAGTTCGTGGACCGCAACCTGGAGATCTTCAACGGCAAGCCCGGCGATCCCTCCAGCTTCGACCTGCTGGACAGCCTCCTGGCCGAGCAGTTCTTCCGCCTGGCCTTCTGGAAGGTGGGCACCGAAGAGGTCAACTACCGCCGCTTCTTCTACGTCAACGACCTGATCCTGCTGCGCACCACCGACCTGTCCATCTTCCCCAAGACCCATGCCCTGATCCTGCGCCTGGCCCAGGAACGCAAGATCCAGGGGCTGCGCATTGACCACGTGGATGGCCTGTACGACCCCACCGATTACCTGCGCGTCGTCCGCGACGCCTTCGGCGACCTCTACATCACCGTGGAAAAGATCCTGGAACTGACCGAAGACCTGCCCGTCATCTGGCCTATCCAGGGATCCACCGGCTACGAGTTCATGAACTACGTCAACGGCGTCTTCGTGCAGAAGGAGAACGAGAACCCCGTCACCCGCACCTACCAGGATTTCACCGGTTACAGCCGCAATTTCGATGAGGCGCTTTACGACAAGAAACGGCTGATCATCCGCAAATATATGCGCGGGGACATTGACAACCTGGCCCACGTGCTGGCTACCGTGGCCCGCCGCCACCGCTACGGCAGCGACTACACCTTAAACGGCCTGCGCAGCGCCCTGGTGGAGATCCTGGCCATGTTCCCGGTGTACCGCACCTACATCCGCCCGGGGGAGTCCTCCGAGGCGGATCACGCCTACATCCGGGAGACGGTGGAGAAAGCCAAGAAACTGCTGCCCGACTTCACCCATGAGCTGGACTTCATCCGGGCCATGCTGCTGCTGGAAGGCAGCGAATCGCTGACCGAAGAGGAGAAGTCGCAGTGGCTCTTCTTTACCATGCGCTTCCAGCAGATCACCGGCCCGCTGATGGCCAAGGGTTTCGAGGATACCCTGCTGTACGATTACGTGCGCTTTCTGTCCCTGAATGAAGTAGGCGGCAGTCCCAATATCTTTGGCCTGTCGTTGATTCAGTTTCACTACTTCATGAAGAAGCGGGCCTCGCAGTGGCTGCATTCCATGAGCGCCACGTCCACCCACGACACAAAGCGGGGGGAGGACGTCCGCGCCCGGATGAATGTGCTCTCCGAGATCCCCGAGGACTGGGACCGCATGGTCCGCGTCTGGCATAAAATCGGCCAGGAGTACCTGGAGACGGCCGGCGCCCAGCAGTACCCCACCCGCAATGACGAATACTTCCTTTACCAGACCCTGGTGGGGGCCTGGCCTTTTTCGGAAAGCGAGCAGCACACTTTCCGGCAGCGGATCAAGGAATACGCCGTCAAGGCGGTGCGCGAAGGCAAGGTCAATTCCACCTGGATGAAGCCCGACGAAGAGTACGAGAGCGCCTACCTGAAGTTCATTGACGGGCTGCTGACCGACGATCCCGGCAATCCCTTCCTGAAGGAATTCCTCCCCTTCCAGCGCAAGGTGGCGTGGTACGGGATGTACAATTCCCTGGCCCAAGCGCTGATCAAAATGGCCGCGCCGGGCGTGCCCGATTTCTACCAGGGGTCGGAGCTGTGGGATCTGTCCCTGGTGGACCCGGACAACCGCCGCCCGGTGGATTACGAACGGCGCCGTTCGGCCCTGAACAACCTCATCGCCCGGGACGCCGCCGACCGCCCCGGCCTGATCCGCGACCTCTTCGACCACCCCGGCGACGGCCGCATCAAGCAGTTTTTAATTTATCGCGCGCTCCAGGCCCGCCGCGACTACCGCGACCTCTTTGACCAGGGCGCCTATGGCCCCCTGAAGGTCAGCGGGAAGCACCGGGAGCGGGTTATCGCCTTCGCCCGCAACTACGGCGACCGCTGGGCCGTCTGTTTGGCGCCGCGCTTCCTGGCCGGGCTGATCCGGGAAGGAGAATTCCCCTTCGGCGAGGTGTGGGAGGACACCGAAGTGGAACTGCCCGACGATTCCGCCTCCTGGCGCGAGGTCATTACCGAGGCGACCTTTCCCGGGGGCGAATCCCTGCGCCTGTCCGAGGTCTTCCAACTCTTCCCCGCGGGGCTGCTGGTGAGCGGGGGGAAGTGAGGCGCCTCTTCCCGGCTTTCTCTATCCGGGTTCACGGATAGCCGTTCTCTCCCCTCACGCATTTCCTGCGCACCCCTTCCCCCTTTTTCCCCCTCCCCCCCGTCACACCGCCAAATAAAGAATTGCAGATACGCCACTTGCCCGGGGAATGGTTCTTG
This sequence comes from Candidatus Zixiibacteriota bacterium, assembly GCA_003599535.1. Lineage (GTDB taxonomy): Bacteria > Electryoneota > B3-LCP > B3-LCP > B3-LCP > SURF-9. The sequence continues at coordinate 50,173 of QZKQ01000040.1, forward strand.
CTTATATTGTACTATACTTCACTTCAATCCACCACCGTCCTCTCATCTGCGGAGACCGACCATGATGCGTTTCTGGATGGTTTTGGGAGCCTGTTGCGTTCTGTTTCTCGCCCTGGCCGCCCCCCTCCCGGCGGACCAGACGGCTCCCCCGCCGGATTGGAATATCCGGCAGGGGCTCGAACTGCCCAACTACAAGACCCCCTGGGAAATCGAGAACGAACACCTCTTCGACTACATCCGCCCCCAGACTGACGACCCGCCGCCCAGCCCCGTGGTGCAGTGCGCCGAATGGGAACCGCTGACCGGCGTGCTGATTCGCTGGCCCCTGGGCATCCCCACCAGCCTGGTCGCCGAGATGTCCCAGGACCTGGAAGTCTGGACCATCGTGTCGTCCCTCTCCGTGATGAGCAGCGCCGTTAACAGCTATTCCAGCGCCGGCGCGGTCACGGCCAACTGTCACTTCCTGATCGCCCCCAACAATTCCTACTGGACCCGTGATTACGGCCCCTGGTACATCTTCCAAGGCCAGGACGTGCAGGGCATCACCGACCACATCTACAACCGCCCCACCAGGCCCCAGGACAACATGATCCCCTGGGAGCTGGGCGACAGCCTGAACATCCCGGTCTACGGCATGAATGTGATTCACACCGGCGGCAACTACATGTGCGACGGCATGGGCGTGGGTATGTCCACCGACCTGGTATATAACGAAAATCCCGGCATGACCCAAACCCAGGTCAACGCCGCCCTGTACTCCTACACCGGCATTGACCCCTACGTGGTGGTGCCCGACATTTCCCCTTACGGCATCCACCACATTGACTGCTGGGGCAAGCTGTTGACTCCCGGCAAGATCCTGATCAAGCGGCAAATCCCCACCAACAACCAGTTGGAAGCCAACGCCGCCTGGTTCGCCAACCAGATCAGCTCCTACGGCCGGCCCTACGAGGTGGTCCGCGTGGACGGCGGGTCGTCCCAGGACTACAGCAATTCCGTCATCCTGAACAACAAGGTGATAGTGCCCACGTTCAGCAGCAGCTACGACGCCGCCGCTATTCAGGTGTACCAGAACGCCATGCCCGGCTACGACATCCAACCCTGGAGCGGCAGTTGGGTCAACGACGACGCGGTGCACTGCCGTACCATGGGCATGGCCGACCGCTACATGCTGCGCCTGGTGCACAAACCCATCTTCGACCAGTTGGCCGGGACGGCCGGGTATCCCATCGTGGCGGATATCCACGCCTACAGCAACCAGCCCTTCGCCGGCGGCACGCCCGCGGTGAAGTGGAAGCTGCAGGGCGCCTCCACCTACAATACCCTGCCCATGACCGTGCTGGCCGGCGACAGCTTCCGGGCGGTGATCCCGGCACAGGCGGTGAACAGCAATATCCAGTACTATATCCACGCCGAAGACGGCTCCGGGCGCAGCGAAGACCACCCCTACATCGGCCCGGGCGACCCGCATGAATTCCGGGTGCTGCCGGCCGGATCGCTGGACATTACCCTGACTCCCCAGGGCGCGCCCATCACCATTCCGGCGGGCGGCGGGACCTTCAGCTTTAACGCCACCCTGTCCAACACCGCCGGCCTGGTCGAATTCGTTCATGCCTGGATCATGATCCGCATGCCCAGCGGCGCCCTGTCCGGCCCGGCGCTGGGGCCCCTTTACCTCAACCTGCCCAGCGGCGCCTCCATCACCCGGCAGCGCAACCAGACCATCCCCGGCACCTACCCGGCGGGGTCGTACGACTACATCGGCTACCTCGGCATGTACGGCGGCGCGGTGACCGACAGCAGCTTCTTCCCCTTCACCAAATCTTCCACGGATGACGGCGGGGAATTCGTCTACGAGCTGTCCAACACCGGCGAACCGTTCGATATGGCCCTTGGCGGGTCGGCCGACCTGCCGGAAGCCTTTACCCTGGCGCAGAACTATCCCAACCCCTTCAACCCTTCCACCACCCTAAGCTTCACCCTGCCGGCGGACGGCCGCGTGAGCCTGGACGTCTTCGACCTGCAGGGGCGCAGGGTGGCCACGATGGTGGACGGCTGGCGCGTCGCCGGGACGCACGCCCTGACCTTTGACGGGTCGCACCTGGCTTCCGGAGTGTACCTCTATCGCCTGGCCGTCAACGGCTACAGCATCACCCGCAAGATGATGCTGGTGAAGTGATCCGCCAACGGACGGGTCGCTCTGTTCGCCTGTTCGGCGCGGCATGAAAAGCAGCATGTGAGAGAGTGGGGCGGCCCCAAGTGGCCGCCCCACGTTTTTTGATTATTTCGAGGATTTACGAGTTCGCCGGCGAAGGCCACCGAATTTGGCGGGTTGCCGGCGGGATTTCCGGTTATCTATGAACTACCCGTCGGCTGGCGGTCTTTCGGAGCCGGCAGCCAGCGGCTATTTTCTTATGCTCACCGACACCCCATCCCTGATGGGGATCTGCACCGTCAGAAAGCCGCGGTGGAGGGCCAGTTTGTGGTTGTACAGGCGGATGGCTTCGGCGGTCTCATCACCGGGGACGGGATCCACCACCCGGCCGCCCCACAGGGTGTTGTCCGACACCAGCAGGCCGCCGGGGGCCAGCCGGGAATGGGCCAGGTCCACCACGTGGGGATAATCCTCCTTGTCGGCGTCGTTGAAAATCAGGTCGAAGGGACCGATTTCCAGTTCCAGCAGGTTCAAGGCGTCGCCCTGGCGGAATTCGGCGAATTCTTCCAGGCCGGCGCGGCGGAAGTATTCCCGGGCCGACTGCAGGTTGCCGGCGTCGCGGTCGGTCAGGATGATCCGGCCGTCCGGCTCCATGCCCTGGACCAGCCACAGCGCCGAGTAGCCGAAGCCCGATCCCAGTTCGAAGATGCGCTGCGCCCGCACCGACCGGGCCAGCAGTTCCAGCAGCGAACCGACGTGCGGTCCCACCGCCGGGAAACTCTCCTCTTCAGCCAGCCGCTCCATCTCCCGGAACACTTCCGGGCGCGCCGGCAGCAGGCTGTCCAGGTACTCCTGGATAGCGCTTTCCAGTATTTCCATAATCCACTCGCAGTTATAAAGGTACACAAGAGATACGTTGACCGCGAAAAAAATGCAGGGATGAGGCACAAATCCCCGGCGGGCAGCGTATTAGAATAGAGTCTGTAAATCGAGTCTAATGATAAATTCCCATCTGTGTCCATCTGTGAAATCTGTGGCTATAATGAAAACCTCCGTCCTCTTCGTCTGCACTCACAACAGCGCCCGCAGCCAAATGGCCGAAGGGCTGCTGAACCACCATTACGGCGACCGCTACGAAGCGTTCTCCGCCGGCACCGAACAGACCCGGGTCCATCCCCTGGCCATCGAGGCCATGGCACGTGCCGGGATTGACATTTCCGGGCACGAGAGCAAGATCGTGGACCGCTTCGGTGACCGCCTGTTTGACGTGGTGGTGACCGTCTGCGACCTGGCGCGCGCCACCTGCCCTTTCGTTCCGGCTAAAGTGAAGCGCCTGCACTGGTCTCTGGAAGATCCTTCCGCCGCCACCGGCACCCAGGAACAGCAACTGGCCCGCTTCGAACAGATCCGGGATGAAATCCGCCGCCGGATTGAGGAGGAGTTCGGCGGGTAAGCGGGGAGGAAAGAAAAAATAAGCAGGGCGGCCAAGCGGCCGCCCTGTTTTATTTCCGCAGCTCAAAGCTTGCGGTTCTGCTTTACTTCATCAGTACCAGCTTCTGCACCTGGGTGAAGCTGCCGGTTTTGAACACGGCGAAGTAGATGCCGCTGGTCAGGTTCGCGCCGTCCAGCACCACGCGGTGCGATCCGGCCACCTGGTAACCCTCCACCAGCCGCGCCACTTCCCGTCCGGAGACGTCGTAGACGGCCAGCGTCAGGTTGGCGCCTTCCGGCAGGTCGTAGGTCAGCGTGGTCGTGGGGTTGAACGGGTTGGGGTAGTTCCCGTGCAGAGCG
>QZKQ01000113.1 GCA_003599535.1 Candidatus Zixiibacteriota bacterium
CCAGTTCACCTACAACGCCCAGCTGCAGAACCTCTCCGGGTCCTTCCAGAACGTGCAGGCCTGGATCATGCAGCGCCTGCCCAACGGCACCTGGCAGGGACCCCTGCTGGGCCCGGTGAGCCTGGGTATGCCCAATGGCGCCAACGTCACCCGCAGCCGCTTCCAGAACGTGCCCGGCACGGCTCCGTCCGGCACCTACCTGTACTGCGGCTACGTGGGGACCTACAGCCCCATGGCCAAGTGGGACTCCAGCTTCTTCAACTACGTGAAGCTGGCCAGCGACGGGGCGGAAGTCCTGGTGCATGACTGGGCCAACTGGGGTGAGAGCTTTGAGCTGAACGATCCGGCCCAGGTTCCGGCCGAATACGCCCTGCTCGGGGCCTATCCCAACCCGTTCAACCCCAGCACCACCATCGCTTTCGAGTTGCCGCAAGCCTCCCGGGTGACCATGACGGTGCACGACCTGTCCGGCCGCACCGTGGCCACCCTGGTGGAGGGCTACCGGGAAGCGGGCCGGCACGAAGTCACCTTCCTGGCCTCCGACCTGGCCTCGGGCGTGTACCTGTGCCGCCTCCAGGCCGGCTCCTACAGCAGCGTCGCCAAACTGACTCTGCTGAAGTAAACTTTCCAACATGAAGCGTAACGTTCAGGGGCGGCCCACGGCCGCCCCTGTCGTTTACGCCGCAGCGGTAGAGTCCCTGGAACGGCAGTGCCCCTCCCGTGGTTTCATCAGCAGTCAGGCGTACTCCCCAGCCTGGGGCGCCCCAGCCCGGCGGTTTACTTCAAAGCCTGACCGGACATTGAAAAAAGGGAAAAAAAGCTGTTGACTTGTCCGGCAATTTTTGTTAGTTTAACTATTCGCCTCCGTTTGCCACCTTCCTCCGTATATATATTGTATAAGAATCTATTTATATTGAACTAAAACGAGGAGCCCCCGCAGGCCCCGGGTGGCTCCTTTTTTACTAAGGTGAGTTCGCTCCGGAACGCTTAAAGGGGCACTGCTTTGCATTTTTCTGATTATCACCGGGGCAAAGCGGTTCCGTGCAGCTTTAGAAACTGAGTTGGACTGATCATAGAGGATTCTCATGAACCGAAAGCGGATCATCATCATGGGCGCCGCCGGGCGCGATTTTCACAATTTCAACCTCATGTTCCGGGACCGCCCGGAATACCAGGTGGTAGCCTTTACCGCCACCCAGATTCCCGACATTGAAGGACGGAAATATCCCGCCGCCCTGGCCGGCGAACTGTATCCCAACGGCATTCCCATCCACGCGGAGGCGGAACTGCCGCGCCTGATCCGGGAATTCGACGTGGACGAGGTGGTCTTCGCCTACTCCGATGTGCCCCACGAATACGTCATGCACCGGGCTTCGGAAGTGAACGCCGCGGGCGCTTCCTTCGTGCTGGCAGGCGCGCGCGCCACCATGGTCAAATCCACCAAGCCGGTCATCGCCATCTGCGCCGTGCGCACCGGGTCCGGCAAGAGCCAGACCACCCGCCGCGTCAGTGAAATCCTGAAGGAGGCGGGCAAGAAAGTGGCCGTGGTGCGCCACCCCATGCCTTACGGCGACCTGGCCGCCCAGAAGGTGCAGCGCTTCGCCAGCCTGGACGACCTGGTCAAGCACCAGTGCACCATCGAAGAAATGGAAGAGTACGAGCCGCACATCCAGCGGGGCAACGTGGTCTACGCCGGCGTGGATTACGAAGCCATTCTGCGCCAGGCCGAGACCGAAGCCGACGTGATCCTGTGGGACGGCGGCAACAACGATATCTCCTTTTACCACCCCGACCTGCTGATCACCGTGGCCGACCCCCTGCGCGCCGGCCATGAAGTCAGCTATCACCCCGGCGAGACCAATCTGCTGATGGCCGACGTCGTGGTCATCAACAAGATTGATTCCGCCGACCCCGACGACGTGGCCGACCTGCGCATGACTATCCGCGAGCGCAATCCCCGGGCGGTCATCATCGAGGCTGCCAGCCCCATCTCGGTGGAAGATCCCGCCGTCATCGCCGGCAAGCGCGTGCTGGTGATCGAGGACGGCCCCACCCTGACTCACGGGGAGATGACCTTCGGAGCCGGCGTGGTGGCGGCCGAGAAGTTCGGCGCCGAAGACCTGGTGGATCCCCGCGAATTCGCCGTCGGCACCATCGTGGACGTGTTCGAGAAGTATCCCGATACCGGCACCCTGCTGCCCGCCATGGGCTATGGCGCCCAGCAGGTGAAGGATCTGGAGGCCACCATCGCCGCCGCCGATTGCGAAGCGGTCATCATCGGCACGCCCATTGACCTGCGGCGCATCATTAACATTGACAAGCCCTCCGTGCGGGTGACCTATGACCTGCAGGAAATCGGCCGCCCCAACCTGACCGACGTCCTGGCCCGGTTCCTGAAATAAGGTAGCGCCGGAATGTTGACTCGCACCGCGGTGGTGGCGCTGGGGGGCAACGCCATCTCCGACCCTTCCGGAGACCCCAGCATCCCTCACCAATTCGCCCAGACGCGCAAGTCGCTGGTGGGGATCATCGAACTGCTCCATAAGGGCTACCGCTTGGCCATCACCCACGGCAACGGCCCCCAGGTGGGCGAAGCGCTGCTCCGCATGGAGCATTCGCTGGATCTCTGTCCGCCCCGGCCCCTGGGCATCCTGGTGGCCGATACCCAGGGCGGCATCGGATACATGATCGAGCAGTCCCTGCAGAACGGCCTGCGCTGGCAGGGATTGGACCGCCGGGTGGCGACCCTGGTCACCCAGGTGGTGGTGGACCAGAACGATCCCGAGCTGCTGAAGCCCAGCAAGTTCATTGGCCGGGCCTACAGCGCCGCGGAAGCCGAAGCCCTGGTCCGCGATCACGGCTGGGTTCTGCGCGAAGACCGGGGCCGCGGATTCCGCCGGGTGGTCGGTTCGCCCCGGCCGCTGGCCATCGTCAACCGGGACGCCATCCGCCGCCTGATGGACGACGGGTACATCGTCATCTGCGTGGGCGGAGGCGGCATCCCCGTCTTCGTCATGGCCAACGGCTTCTACGAAGGGGTGGACGCGGTGGTGGACAAGGATCGCGCCGCCGCGGTCCTGGCCCGCGACGTCGGCGCCCAGGACCTCTTCATCCTGACGGCGGTGGACCGCGTGGCGCTGGACTTCGGTACCCCCCAGCAGACGGAGCTGGACAGGCTGACCATCTCCCAGGCGAAGCAGTACCTGCAGGAAGGCCAGTTCCCTCCCGGCAGCATGGGCCCCAAGATCGAGGCCGCGGTGCAGTTCATCGAAAGCGGCGGAGAACGCGCCCTGATCTCTTCGGTGGAGCGGGTCATTGACGCCGTCCACGGGGAGACCGGGACGTGGATCGTGCGGGAGTAACGGCCCTCCTGAACAGGGTGAAGCGTGGGCCGATTTGTAATGGCAATCTTGTCAATCTCCTAAAATTGTCACGATATAAACTCTTGATGCCATGAAGATCCACGAATACCAAGCCAAAGAAATCCTGAGGAAGTACCAGGTGCCGGTGCCGGAAGGCCGGGTGGCCTTCTCCACCGAAGAGGCGGTCCAGGTGTACCGGCAGTTGGGCACAGGTGTCTGCGCGGTCAAATCACAGATTCATGCCGGGGGCCGCGGCAAGGGGTCGCTCTACGATCCCGACGACCCCTCCCGCCTGATCCAGCAAGGGGGCGTCAAGATCGCCAGGAGCGAGGCGGAAGTTCGCGAGTACGCCGACAACATCCTGGGCAACCTGCTGGTGACCCACCAGACCGGCCCGGCCGGCCGGCGCGTGGGCCGCATTCTGATCGAGAAGGGTTCGAAGATCGCCCGCGAATTCTACGCCGGCATCGTGTTGGACCGCCAGCAGGCCATGAATGTGTTCATGGTGTCCACCGAGGGCGGGGTGGAGATCGAAAAGGTGGCCGCCGAAACGCCGGAAAAGATCGTCAAGGCCTACGTCCACCCCGGATTGGGCCTGCGGCCCTTCCAGGCCCAGCGCCTGGCCTACAGCCTGGGCCTGTCCGGCCCGCAGCAGAAGGAAGCCGCCCGCTTCTTCACGGCGCTCTACCGCGCCTACCAGGAAACCGACGCCTCCCTGGCGGAGATCAACCCCCTGGTGCTGACCGAAGAGGGGCAGGTGCTGGCGCTGGACGCCAAGATGAACTTCGACGACAACGCCCTGTTCCGCCATTCCGACATCCTGGAGTACCGTGACCTGGAGGAAGAGGAGCCGGCCGAAGTCGAGGCCTCCAAGTACAATCTGAACTACATCAAGCTGGACGGCAACGTCGGCTGCATGGTCAACGGCGCCGGCCTGGCCATGGCCACCATGGACCTGATCAAGCTGGCCGGCGGCGAACCCGCCAACTTCCTGGATGTGGGCGGCGGCGCCTCGGCTGAGACCGTGGAGCGCGGCTTCCGCATCATCCTTCAGGACCCCAATGTCCGCGCCATCCTGATCAACATTTTCGGCGGCATCGTGCGCTGTGACCGCGTGGCCACAGGGGTCATCGAGGCGGTCAACACCCTGGGCAGTGTGCAGGTCCCGGTGATCATCCGCCTGGCCGGCACCAACGCCGAGCAGGCCGCCGATATCCTGGAAAATTCCGGCCTTAAGTTCCAGGTGGCCCGCGACTTCCAGGACGCCGCCCGCAAGGTCACTGCGGCGGTGAAGAGCTGATTCCGGCCCGGGCCCCCGAGGCGCGAACGCATCCCTTGTGAATCCTTTCCGACTTTGGTCAAGTTTAATATAATCCGGTACATTCCATGGCCATTCTAGTTGACAAATCCTCCCGCGTCATCGTCCAGGGTTTCACCGGCGGCGAAGGCACCTTCCACGCCGGACAAATGCTGGAATACGGCACCCAGGTCGTCGGCGGGGTGACCCCCGGCAAGGGTGGTCAGAAACACCTCGGCCTGCCGGTGTTCAACACCGTGGCCGACGCCGCCCGGGACACCGGCGCCAACGTATCGGTCATCTTCGTCCCCGCCCAGTTTGCCGCCGAAGCCATCATGGAAGCGGCCGAAGCGGAGCTCGACCTGGTGGTCTGCATCACCGAAGGCATCCCCACCCGCGACATGCTGGCGGCCCACACCTTCCTGGCCAAGACCCGCACCCGGCTGATCGGCCCCAACTGCCCCGGCGTCATCAGCCCGGGCAAATGCAAGTTGGGCATCATGCCCGGCTTCATCCACCAGGAAGGCCACGTCGGCGTCATTTCCCGGTCCGGCACCCTGACCTACGAGGCCGTGGGTCAGCTATCCGCCCAGGGACTGGGGCAGTCCACCTGTATCGGCATCGGCGGCGACCCGGTCATCGGGTCCACCTTCACCGATCTGCTGAAGCTGTTCAGGGACGACGGCGAGACCGAGGCGGTAGTCATGATCGGCGAGATCGGCGGCAGCGCTGAAGAGACCGCCGCGGCATACATCCGGGAGCACTTCAACAAGCCGGTGGTGGCCTTCATTGCCGGACAGACGGCGCCTCCGGGCCGCCGAATGGGCCACGCCGGAGCCATCATCTCCGGGGGGAAAGGCACCGCGGCCGAAAAGATGGCCGCCCTGCGCGCTGCAGAGATCACCGTGTGCCAGTCGCCGGCGGAAATCGGCGCCAATGTGAAGAAGTTACTCGGTTAACGAGGCAAGTCATGAGCGATATAATCCGAAAGCAATCCCAAGGCAGGGACATTGTCATCATCATTGACCGGGACCTGTGCAAGGGTTGCGATATCTGCGTCAAGGTCTGCAAAACCGGCGCCCTGGAGCTGGAAGACGCTTCTGACAAGTGGGAGGGCGCGGTGGTGGCCATCAAGGACGTCGAGCAGTGCAACTTCTGCCGACTGTGCGAAATCCAGTGTCCCGACTTCGCCATCCGCGTCCTGCGCAAGGAGGAGGAAGCGAGCGTCAAACTGCCCGTGGAAACCAAGAAGACGGCAGCCGAATAGGCCGTCTTCACCGCTTCATGAACATTCTGATCGCAAGAGGCAACACGATGTCATCCGGTCATTCGGACAAATCCGAGATCGTCTTCTGGCAGGGCAATGAAGTCGTGGCAGAGGCGGCCATCGCCGCCGGCTGCCGCTTCTACGCCGGGTATCCCATCACCCCCTCCTCGGAAATCGCCGCGGTCATGGCCGAACGGCTTCCGGAAGTGGGCGGCACCTTCATCCAGATGGAAGACGAAATCGCCGCCATGGGCGCCATCATCGGCGCTTCCCTGGCCGGCAAGAAAACCTTCACCGCCACCTCCGGGCCCGGCTTCTCCCTGAAAATGGAGAACATCGGCTACGCTTGCATGGCGGAAGTCCCCTGCGTGGTCGTCAACGTCATGCGCGGCGGCCCTTCCACCGGGCTGCCCACCGCTCTGGCCCAGGCCGACGTCATGCAGGCCCGCTGGGGCACCCACGGCGACCACCCCACCATCGCCCTGGCCCCGGCCTACCACCGGGAGATCTACCTCTGCACCATCAAGTGCTTCAATTACGCCGAGAAGTACCGCATCCCCACCATGCTGCTGCTGGACGAAGTGCTGGGCCACTTGAGCGAGGGCATCCAGGTGCCGGATCCATCTGAGTACGAGATCTTCGACCGGGTCAAACCCTCGGTGCCGCCGGAAAAGTACTTCCCCTACGACAGCAGCTTCGGCGATGTGCCGCCCATGGCCACCTACTTCGAAGGCTACCGTTTCCATGTCACCGGCTTGAACCACAACCGCACCGGCTTCCCCACCACCGACCCCGAGATCTGCCAGCAGGAAGAGATGCGCATGATCCGCAAGGTGATGAAGGACGCCGAGCAATTGGCCGAGTACGAAGAATACCGCATGGAAGATGCCGAGGTCGCCGTCTTCTCTTTCGGTTCCACAGCGCGCGGCGCCCGTGTGGCGGTGGATGAAGCCCGCAAGCAGGGGATCAAGGTGGGCCTGCTGCGCGCCATCACCCTGTGGCCTTTCCCGGATCGCAAGATTTACGAGCTGGCCCGGCAGGTCAAAGCCTTCGTGGTGCCCGAAGTCAACCTGGGGCAGATCATCCTGGAGGTGGAACGCGCCTCTCACCGCGATATGCCCATCGTGGGCGTCAACCGGGTCGGCGGGGTGCCCATTCCGCCCGGGGAGATTTTCAACAAGATCAAGGAGGTGGCCCGCGATGGCCGTTGACTATCTATACTATCTGCGCGCCGACAAGCTGCCCCACATGTGGTGCCCCGGGTGCGGGGTCGGGGTGGTGGTCAAATCCATGATCGGCGCCATTGACCAGCTGGGCTGGGAAAAGAACGACACCGCCGTGGTGTCCGGCATCGGCTGCACCTCGCGCGCGCCGGGCTACATGGACATGAACACCCTGCACACTACCCACGGCCGGGCCCTGACCTTCGCCACCGGGGTGAAGATGGCCGCGCCCGACAAGCATGTGATCGTCATTTCCGGCGACGGCGACGCCACCGCCATCGGCGGCAACCACTTCATCCACGCCTGCCGCCGCAACATTGACATGACCCTGATCATCGTCAACAACAACATCTACGGCATGACCGGCGGGCAGTTCAGCCCCACCACTCCGTACGGCGCCAAGGCCGCCACCACCCCGCACGGCAACATTGATCCCTCCTTCGATCTGGCCCAGTTGGCCATCGGCGCCGGAGCCACCTACGTGGCCCGCGGCTCAGTGGACAACGCCCGCATGGTGCAGAAGTACATCCGCGACGGGCTGGCGCACCACGGATTCTCCGTCATCGAAGTGCTGTCCAACTGCCATACGCAGTACGGGCGGCGCAACAAGATGTCCGATCCCATCACCATGGTGGACTGGATCGCCTCCCAGGTGGTGCCCAGAAACAAGGCGGAGAAGATGTCCCCTGAGGAGTTGCAGGGAAAAATCATCACCGGGGAGCTTCATCGCAACGCCGAACGGCCCGAATACACGGATGAATACCGCAAACTAATCGAGCGCGTACAGGCCAAGCAGGCCGCCCGCGCAGGAGCCCGCCCATGAGCGCCAACCGGTTTGAAGCCCGATTTTCCGCCGTCGGAGGCCAGGGGGTTATGCTGGCCGGAGACGTGCTGGCCTACGCCGCACAGAAGTACCAGGGGCGCTACTCCATTCAGAGCCCCACCTATACGGCCCAGGTGCGCGGCGGCCCCACCAAGGTGGACGTCATCATTGACGACGAGCCCATCATCTATCCCAAGACCACGGCCATCAATTTTTTCCTGTCCCTGGCCCAGGGATCGTACAATGCCTTTCTTTACGACCTGCGCGACGACGCCATCGTGGTGGTGGATCCCCACCTGGTCCACAAGTGGGATCCCAAATACCGCACCTACGAAATTCCCGTCATCGAGCTGACCAAGAACCACGTGGGCAAGGTCATCATGACCTCCGTGGTGGCCCTGGGCATCATGATCGAGCTGACACACGCCGTGCCCAAGGAATTCGTGGAGAAGGCCCTGCTGGAGAAGGCTCCCAAGGGCACCGGCGAACTGAACCTGAAAGCTCTGAACCTGGGCTACGCCACCGCCGCGGAACTGGTGACCGTGCAGGGTTAGTCCCCGCTGGTCCACCTCCGCTTCAAGGGTTCCTGACCCGCGTAGGGGCGGGGCCAAGCCCCGCCCTTACGCAATCAACAACCAATAACCAGCAACCAACAACCGACAGCCTTCATGGAACGAACCCTCTTAATCATCAAACCCGACGCCGTGGCCGGCCGTCACATCGGCGACATCCTGAAGATGGTCGTGGACGCCGGCTTTAACATCAAGGCCCTGCGCATGACCCGCCTGACCCGCGACCAGGCCGCCCGCTTCTACGCCGTACACGAAGGCAAGCCCTTCTATGAGCCGCTGCAGGACTACATGACGTCCGGCAAAATCGTGCCGGTGGCCCTGGAACGGGAAAACGCCGTGGCCAAGCTGCGCGAAGTGCTGGGCGCCACCGATCCCGCCAAGGCCGCCCCGGGAACCATCCGGGCGCTATATGGGTCCTCCATCGAGCGCAACGCCGCCCACGGATCGGATTCCGTGGAAAACGGCCTGCAGGAGACCGCCTTTTTTTTCGGGGAGAGCGAATTCTAATCCCCGCTGCCGGAATCACCCTTCCGGCGGCCAATGACCCGTTGTCATCCTGATATCTGAAATCGAGAACCGGCCGGACCGGTTGGAGGAACGGAGGCTTTGCCGTCCGTTGCGGCCCGGCCGTCATGAAATGCGAGCCCAATACCATGACAATCGAAAATGAAAATTTGGAATCCCTGATCGGCAAGGCGCCGGCCGAAGAAGAGAAGAAGGACGCCGAAATCCTTCGCATCGCCGTGGTGGGGGCGGGAACCATGGGGCAGGGGATTGCCCAGACCGCTTCCCAGGCCGGCCTGGACGTCCTGATCGTGGAGAGAGACGAGGACGCCCTGAAGAGTTCCCTGGACGGCATCGAGGACAAGCTGGACTGGGAAATCAGCCGCTGGGCCAAGACGGTGTCCGACAAGAAGGCTGTCATGTCCCGCATCCGCGGCACACTGGAGCTGGCCGAAGTGGCCGAGTACCCCGTCGTCATTGAAGCCCTGCCGGAGAATCTGGCGATCAAGAAGGTGATGTTCGGCATGCTGGATGAGACCACCCAGCCGGAAACCATCTTCGTGACCAACACCTCCACCCTCTCCATTACCGAAATCGCCACTGCCACCCGCCGCCCTGATAAGGTCATCGGCATGCATTTCCTCTACCCCGTGCCCAAGACTCCGGTGGTGGAAGTGGTGCGCGGCCTGAAAACCTCCGGCCCCACCTTCGAGCGCATTCGCCGGTTCGCGGTGCAGTTGGGCAAAACCCCCATCGAAGTGTACGAATACCCCGGGTACGTCACCACCCGCATCATCCTGCCCATGATCAATGAGGCGATGTACGTGCTGATGGAGGGCGTGGCCACCGCCGAGGGCATTGACACCGCCCTGAAGCTGGGCTACAACATGGACATGGGCCCCCTGCAGTTGGCCGACCAGATGGGGCTGGACGAGGTCATGGCCTGGATGGAGTCTCTGTTCCGCGAACTGGGCGACCTGAAGTACCGCCCCTGCCCCCTGCTGCGCAAGATGGTGCGCGCCGGTCACTTGGGCAAGAAAAGCGGCCAGGGTTTCTTCCAGTACGATGACAGCGGCCGCATCATCCGCCAGGGGAGGGCGGAATGAAGGTTTTGATTCTGAACAGCGGATCATCCTCAATCAAGTACCAGTTCATTGAGACGGAAACGCGGCGGGTGCTGGCCAAGGGGTCGGTGGAGCGCATCGGCATGAAGGGCGCCATTCTGAACCACCAGCGCCACGACGGCGACAAGGTCAAGATCACCGGCGAAATCGTGGATCACCAGGCCGGGGTGGAATACATCCTGGCCATCCTGCTGTCCCACAACCACGGCGTCATCAAGGATCGCGCCGAGATCGAAGCCGTGGGGCACCGGGTGGTGCACGGCGGGGAAAAGTTTACCGGGTCGGTGCTGATCACCGATGAAGTGATGGATAAGGTGCAGGAGTGCATCGAACTGGCGCCGCTGCACAATCCCCCCAACATCAAGGGCATCCGCGCCTGCCAGCGGCTCCTGCCCGGACTGCCCATGGTAGGCGTGTTCGACACCGCTTTCCATCACGCCATGCCCGACTACGCCTACATGTACGGCCTCCCGCACGTGCTCTACAAGCGGCACGCCATCCGCCGGTACGGCTTCCACGGGACCTCGCATTTCTACGTCTCCCGCCGCGCCGCCGAGGTGCTGGGCCGGCCCATCGAACAAGTGAACATGGTCACCTGCCACCTGGGCAACGGCTGTTCCATGGCCGCGGTCAAGGGCGGGGTGTCGGTGGACACCACCATGGGCTTCACCCCCGTGGAAGGGCTGCTCATGGGCACCCGCTGCGGCGACCTGGATCCCGCCGCCGTGCTCTACATTATGGGGCAGGAAGAGCTGTCCCTGAACGAAGCCAACGCCATGCTGAACAAGCATTCCGGCCTGGCAGGGATTTCGGGCGTCTCCAGCGACATGCGGGAGATTGAGCAGGCCATGCAGGAAGGCCACACCGGAGCCAAACTGGCCTTCGACATCTTCTGCTACCGGGTAAAGAAGTACCTCGGCGCCTATGCCGTGGCCATGGGCGGCCTGGACGCCATCGTCTTCACCGGCGGCATCGGGGAAAATTCCGACCTGGTCCGGGCCTCCGTCACCTCCGGGCTGGAATTCCTGGGCGTCAAGCTGGATCCGGATTTGAACGCTCACCGCAACAGCGTCGAGCGGGCCATTCAGGCGGCCGATTCCCGTGTGGCGGTGCTGGTCATCCCCACCAACGAGGAGCTGGTCATCGCCCTGGACACTGCCCGCATCGCCGGGGAGAGATAGTTAAGTGACTTCTAAATCATCATTTATACAGGTGACCTTCGGATGAACGAGATCATCACCCGAAAAGTCCTGGCCGAGGGCGTCAAGGAGTTCGCCGTCGCGGCGCCGCGCCTCGCCCGCGCCCGCCGGGCCGGGCAGTTCGTCATCGTGCGCGTCAACGAGACCGGCGAGCGCATACCCCTGACCATCGCCGACGCCGATCCCGAGGCCGGAACCATCACCCTGATCTTCCAGGAAGTGGGCAAGTCCACCCTGCTGCTGGGCACGCTCCAGGAAGGCGACCGCATCCTGGACGTGGTCGGGCCCCTGGGCCGGCCCACTCACATCGAGAACTTCGGCACGGTGGCCTGTTTGGGCGGAGGTATCGGCGTGGCCCCGGTACACCCCATCGCCAAGGCCATGAAGGAGGCCGGCAACCACGTCATCGGCATTATCGGGGCGCGCACCCGCGACCTGCTGATCATGGAAGACCGCATGAAGGCGGCCACCAGCGAGCTGCACATCTCCACCGACGACGGCAGCTACGGCACCCACGGCTTCGTCACCACGGTGCTGGAAGCCCTGGTCAACGAAGGACGCAAGATTGACCTGGTGGTGGCCATCGGCCCGGTGCCCATGATGAGCGCCTCGACCAAAACCGCGGCCAAGTACAACCTGCCCTGCGTGGTGTCGCTGAATTCCATCATGGTGGACGGTACCGGCATGTGCGGCGCCTGCCGCGTCACAGTGGGCGGGAAAACCCGCTTCGTCTGCGTGGACGGCCCCGAGTTTGACGGTTACCAGGTGGATTTCGTCGAGCTGGTGAAGCGCCAGCGCGCGTATCTGAAGCAGGAAGATGTCGCCCGCCGGCAGTTCCTGGAACACCACCCCGGCGAGCGTTGCTGGGAGACAAAGGTAAGCTGAGCAGTACCAAGCTGAATGGACCCCGAGTATGCCTCGCGAGAAAATACCGCGCCAGAAGATGCCGGAGCAGGCTCCGGAAGAACGCCGGCGCAATTTCCAGGAAGTCCCCTACGGATTCACCCCGGAACTGGCCCAGTTGGAGGCCTCCCGCTGCATCTTCTGCAAAAAGCCGAAGTGCATCGAAGGCTGCCCGGTGGAAATTGACATCCCCGCGTTCGTCAAGCTGATCCGGGATGGAGATTTCCTGGGCGCCGCCCGCAAGCTGAAGGAAGCCAACGCCCTCCCGGCCATCTGCGGCCGCGTCTGCCCCCAGGAAGAGCAGTGCGAGGTCCGCTGCGTCATCGGCATAAAGGATGAGCCGGTGGCCATCGGTCGCCTGGAACGCTTCGCCGCCGATTTCGAGCGGCTGAACAACCTGGTGGAAGCGCCGGAAATCCCGCCCTGGACCGGCAAGCGCGCCGCCGTCGTGGGCTGCGGCCCGGCCGGACTGACCGTGGCCGGCGAACTGGCCAAGCTGGGCCACAAGGTCACCATCTTTGAAGCCCTGCACCAGCCCGGCGGGGTGCTCATGTACGGCATCCCCGAATTCCGCCTGCCCAAGGCCATCGTGGAGGCGGAAGTGGATTACGTCAAGAAGCTGGGCGTGGAGATCGTCTACAACGCCGTCGTCGGCCGCTATCAGACGGTGGACGAACTGCTGGCCGAAGGCTACGACAGCGTGTTTCTGGGCACCGGGGCGGGCCTGCCCTACTTCATGAACATCCCCGGCGAGAACCTGAACGGGGTCTATTCGGCCAACGAATACCTGACCCGTTCGAACCTCATGCGGGCCTACCGATTCCCCGAGTTCGACACCCCCATCGCCGTGTCGAAGAAGGTGGCCGTGCTGGGCGGCGGCAACGTGGCCATGGACGCGGCCCGCACCGCTCTGCGCCTGGGCGCCGACGAAGTGCACATCGTCTACCGCCGCAGCCGCAACGAGATGCCCGCGCGGATCGAAGAGATCCACCACGCGGAAGAGGAAGGCATCCAGTTCCAGTTGCTGACCAATCCCACGGAAATCCTGGGCGACGATCAGGGCTGGGTCAAAGGAATGAAGTGCATCCGCATGGAACTGGGCGAACCGGACGGCTCCGGGCGCCGCCGGCCGGTCCCCATCCCCGGGTCGGAATTCCTGATGGAAGTGGACACTGTGGTGGTCTCCATCGGCAACGGCGCCAATCCCCTGGTGCCGCAGACCACGCCCGGGCTGGAGACCAACAAGTGGGGCAACATCATCGCCGACAAGAACACCGCCGCCACCTCCAAGCCGGGAGTCTACGCCGGCGGAGACATCGTCATCGGCGCGGCCACGGTGATCCTGGCCATGGGGGCGGGCAAGGTCGCCGCCCGAGCCATGCACCGTTACATGATGGGCATTCCGGAACCGGCCCCGGAACCCGAAGCGCCCCCCGCGGCGTAAGCAGCAAGAGATTCGCTTGACCGCGGCGCCGGATCCGGAATCCGGCGCCGCGGCGAACACAGAAGCCGTTCCATCTGGGGTAGGGTAAAAAAAGCCTTGACTTCGGGTTGGCCGGCGCTTATATTATAAGTTTATGCACATCGCGTTGACCGGGCTCGAAAAGGGCCCTCAGAAATACCGCCATCGCGGCCCGGCGTCCCAGTACGTGGGCGAGGCCGCGGAGTTCCCCGGCGAGATCACCGTCTGGGCGGTGGCGGAAAAGGAAAATCCCGGCCTGATCCGCGTGGATCTGACCGTGGAAGTGCCCGGGGAATTCGCCTGCGACCGTTGCGGGCGGGAATTCCAGCAGACCCACCGGGCGCAGGAAGACTTCTACTTCGCCTACGAAGGTAAGGCCTCGGCCCGCGCCGGCGGCGACGAAGATTTCGGGATCATCCCCAAGGGAGCAACGGAACTGGACCTGAGCCAGGAAATCCGCGACCTGGTGATGCTGAACCTGCCGTCGCCTCTGTTGTGCCGCGAGGATTGCAGGGGCCTGTGCCCCGTCTGCGGGGCCGACCTCAACCTGGAAGAAGAGCATCACCACGAGGTCGAGGTTGACCCACGCTGGCAGGGCCTGGATAAATTAAAAGATAGCGACCAGGAATAGCCCCCTGCAGGGGGCATGGGAGTATCACGTGCCTGTACCCAAAAGAAGACAATCCACCACCCGGCGGGACAAACGCCGCACCCATTTCAAGCTGGTGGCGGCTACCGTCATGGCCTGCCCCAGCTGCGGCGAAGCCAAGCAGCCGCACCGCGTTTGTCCCAACTGCGGCTTCTATCGCAAGCGCAAGGTTATCGTCCCCAAAGAGGCGTAGCCTTCACGGAATTGAAATAGCCCCGGACTCCCATGCGCATCGCTCTCGATACCTTGGGCGGCCAGAACGCTCCCGAAGCCGCGGTGGAAGGAGCCGTTATGGCCACCCGGCGCTGGGACAACCTGACCATCTGCCTGGTCGGCGACAGCCGGACCCTGCCGGAACTCCTGAACCGCTGGGAGGCCGACGTGTCCCGCTTCACCTTCCTGGAGAGTCCGGTGCGCGTGGACGAGACTGAGAGCCCCGTGGAAGCCCTGACTTCCAAGCCCGGCGCCTCCATCTTCGCCGCCCTGGAAGCCCATCACCGCGGCGAGGTCGAGGCAGTAGTGTCCGCCGGCAGCACCGGGGCCCAGATCGTGGGATCCATCCAGAGCCTGGGGCTGCTGGAAGGGGTCAAGCGGCCGGCCATCGGCAGTTTCTTCCCCACGCTGACGGGCAAAACCTTTCTGATAGACGTGGGCGCCAATGTGGACTGCCGGCCCATCCACCTGCTGCAGTTCGCCGCCATGGGCGCCATCCTGCGCCGGCACTTGGAAGGCCTGCATCATCCCCGCATCGCGCTGCTCTCCAACGGGGAGGAGAGCACCAAGGGGAGCCATGCCACCCGGGAAGCCTACGAATTGATGTCCATCGTCCCGGCGCTGAATTTCGTCGGCAACATCGAAGGCCGCGACCTCTTCGCCGGCCGCGCCGACGTGGTCGTGTGCGACGGCTTCACCGGCAACGTCATCCTGAAATTCGCCGAATCCATTCCCGACATCTTCGCCGCCTTCACCCAGGGCGAGAACCGGGAGTGCGGTCCGGATCCGTCCGCCCTGGAGCGGTTGACGCGCTCCTTCGATTACCAGGAGTTGGGGGGCGTCCCCCTGCTGGGCGTCAACGGCGTGTCCATCATCTGCCACGGCCGGTCCACCGCCAAAGCCATCTCCAGCGCCATCGGCGAAGCCATCAAAATGGTTAATTTCCGGGTCAACCACCATATACGGGAGCAGATCATCACCATGGGGCAATGGTCCGCCACCGTCAAGGGCCGGGCTCTGATTGACCGCTTCCGCCGCCGTTCTTCTGGGGAGAAAAATTGAGGCCGCAATCCATGTTTCTCGGCACTGGGCACCGCGTCCCCGAAAAGGTGCTCACCAATGCCGATCTGGAGCGCATCGTTGACACCACCGACCAGTGGATCGTCGAACGCACCGGCATTCGTGAACGGCACATCAAGGAGCCCCACGAAAAAACCTCCGACTTTTGCTTTGCGGCGGCTGAGGAGGCGCTGGCCGAATCCGGCTTGAAGCCCGCCGATCTGGATCTCATCATCATCGGCACCGTGTCCGGCGATATGCCGACGCCCTCCACCGCCATCTTCGTCCAGGCACGCTTGGGCGCCTTCAATGCCGCGGCGTTCGATGTGTCGGCTGCCTGTTCGGGTTTCCTCTACGCTCTAAATGTGGCCGACGCCATGATCGCCGCTGGCAGAGCGCGGTATGCCCTGGTCATCGGCGCGGAATGCCTCTCCATCATCACCGACTGGCAGGACCGCAATACTTGCGTGCTGTTCGGCGACGGCGCCGGCGCGGCTGTTCTGGGCCCATCCGACGGCCGCCGCGGCGTTCTTTCCACCTATGTGGGCGGGGACGGCCGCCTGGCGGAACTGTTGTGGTGTCCCGCCGGCGGATCGCTCATGCCCGCCTCCCATGAGACGGTGGATAAACGCTTGCACAGCCTGAAAATGGCCGGTCGCGAAGTGTTCCTTCATGCTGTCAAGGCCATGGGAGAATCTTCCGAACGGGCTTTGGCCGCCGCCGGGTTGAAGTCCAGCGACATCGACCTGTTGATCCCCCACCAGGCCAATCTGCGCATCATCGAAGCTCTGGCCAAGCGCCTGTCCCTGCCCCTGAGCAGGGTGTACGTCAACATTGACCGGTATGGCAACACCTCTTCGGCTTCCGTCCCCATTGCCCTGAACGAAGCCCGCCGCTCCGGGCGTTTGCAGGCCGGGATGAACTGCCTTATGGTGGTGTTCGGCGGCGGCTTTACCTGGGGTTCGGCCGCAGTGAAGTTTTGAGGGAAATGGACATGTCAAAAATCGCCTTCATCTGCCCCGGCCAAGCTTCCCAGGTGGTGGGAATGGGCAAAGACCTGTGCGACGCCTTCCCCGCGGCGCGCCGCCGCTTCGCCCAGGCCGATGACCTGTTACGCGAACCGCTGTCCCGCATCTGCTTTGAAGGCCCCGAGGAGGTCCTGAAGCAGACCCGCTATACCCAGCCGGCCCTGTTCGTGCACAGCGCCGTGGTGGCTGACCTGCTGGCCGAGCGGGGCATCATGCCCAGCATGGTCGCGGGCCACAGCCTGGGCGAGTATTCCGCGCTCTACGCCGCCGGCGCCGTGGACTTCGAAGCGGCCCTGAAAGTGGTCCAGGTACGGGGCCTGGGCATGCAGCACGCCGGGGAAGTGAATCCGGGAACGATGGCTGCGGTGATGGGGTTAGAAGAAGCGGTGGTGCGGCAGGTCTGCGCCGAGGCTTCGGCTGTCGGAGTGGTGCAGCCGGCCAACTTCAATTCTCCCGGTCAGGTCGTCATCTCCGGCAGCGTGGAAGGGGTCCGCCGGGCCATGGAACTGGCCAAGGCGGCCGGCGCCAAGCTGGTCAAGGAGCTGGTGGTGTCGGGCGCCTTCCATTCGCCCCTGATGGAACCGGCCCGCGAGTCTCTCTTCGCCGCCCTGGACGCCCTGGAAATCCGCACTCCCCGCTGCCCGGTGTACGCCAATGTCACCGCCGCCCCGGTCACCGGCCCGGCGGAAATCCGGCAGCGTCTGAAAGATCAGTTGCTCTCCCCCGTGCTGTGGATGCAGTCCATCACCGCCATGACGGCCGACGGCGCCGGCGTCTTCGTGGAAGCCGGCCCCGGACAGGTGCTGGCCGGCCTGGTCAAGCGCCTGGCCCGCGACGCTCAGATCCTGACCGCCGGCACGGTGGACGAGGTGAATAAAACCGTTGCCACGCTCGCCTGAAAACAAGCTAATCCTTATCATACGCAATTCCCCAAAGGAGAATTACCATGGCACTTGAAGACAAGGTCAAAGAAATCATCGTCAACGAGTTAGGCGTGGATTTGGCCAAAGTTGTTCCCGAAGCCTCCTTCATTGCCGATTTGGGCGCCGATTCTCTGGGCACGGTGGAACTGGTGCTGACCTTCGAGAAGGAATTCGGCATTGAGATTCCCGAAGAGGATGCTGAAAAGATGACCACGGTCGGCGAAGCCATCAACTACCTGAAGTCGCGCGTAGGTTAACTGAAACCTCCATAACCTGGATTTGCCATGAAAAACCGTGTTGTCGTTACCGGGATGGGCGCCGTCACGCCCATCGGGAATACGGTGGCCGAATTCTGGGAAGGATTGCTGACGGGGCGCAGCGGCGCGGCCCCCATTACCCGCTTCGACGCCTCACAGCACTCCTCGAGATTCGCCTGCGAGGTGAAGAACTTCAAGGTGGAAGACTACATCCCGCTGCGCGAGGCCAAGCGCATGGATCCCTTCTGCCAGTATGCCATGGCCGCCGCCGACCAGGCGGTGAAGGATTCCGGACTGAACCTGGAAGCCCTCGACCGCGACCGTTGCGGCGTCGTCGTGGGTTCGGGGATCGGGGGTATCCCGGTTTTCGAGGCGCAGACCCGGGACATGATCGAAGGCGGGCCGCGTCGGCTGTCCCCCTTCTTCATCCCTACCATGATCTCCGACATCGCCGCCGGGCACATCTCCATGAAGTACCAGTTCAAGGGGGTGAACTACGCCACGACTTCGGCCTGCGCCACCGGCAACCACGCCATCGGCCTGGCCCTGCGGCACCTGCAGTACGGCGATGCCGACGTCATCCTGACCGGCGGCAGCGAAGGCGCCGTATCCCCCATGGGAGTGGGAGGATTCTGCGCCATGAAAGCCCTATCCACCCGCAACGATGATCCCCAGCACGCCAGCCGGCCTTTCGACCTGGAGCGTGACGGGTTCGTGGTGGGGGAGGGGGCCGGGATTCTGATCCTGGAAACCCTGGATCACGCCCGCCGCCGCGGCGCCCGCATCCTGGCTGAAGTCCTGGGGTTGGGCTTCACCGCCGACGCCTACCATATCACCGCCCCGGCCCCGGAAGGGGAAGGCGCGGTGCGGGCCATGCGCATGGCGCTCAAAGACGCCGGACTGCAGCCGGAAGAGGTGGATTACGTCAACGCCCACGGCACCTCCACTCCGCTGAACGACAAAACGGAAACCGTCGCTATCAAGACGGTCTTCGGCGATTATGCCGCGCGGCTGAACGTCAGCTCCACGAAATCCATGACCGGACACTTGCTGGGCGCCGCCGGAGCGGTGGAATCGGTGGCCTGCATCCTGGCGATGCAGTACAGCATGATCCCCCCCACCATCAACTACACCACGCCGGATCCGGAGTGCGACCTGAACGTCACTCCCAACCGGCCGGTGGAGCGTTCCGTCCGAGTGGCGCTGAACAACGCCTTCGGCTTCGGGGGGCACAACGCCTGTCTGGTTTTCTTGAACTTTAAGGAGTAAGGTATAGACACCGTGCTACGCTTCCTGGGACACGCTCCATTCTTCAAAGAATGGCTCCGGTGGAGAAGTGCCCCAGCTACACCGCAACTGCGCAAGAAGATCCGTGAGCTGGAGCGACTCCTGAACTACCCCTTCAAGCAGCCGCAACTGCTCATCACCGCGCTGAAACACCGCTCCTACCTGGATGATGTGGGAGAAGACCGGTTGCTCTCCAACGAGCGGCTGGAGTTCCTCGGAGACGCCGTGCTCGACTTGGTCGTCTCCGATTACTTTTACCGCCTCCGTCCCAGCGATGAGGAAGGGGTCCTGACCAACATCAAGTCCGCCATTGTCAGCGGCACGGCTCTGATGGCGCAGGCCCGCAAAATGCAATTGGGCAAGTATCTGCTCTTAAGCGACAACGAGGCGGCCAACGGCGGGCGCGACCGCGATTCGATCCTGGAGGACACCTTCGAAGCCCTGGTCGGCGCCATTTACCTGGATGGGGGGCTGGATCCGGCCCAGGTCTTCATTCAGAACTTCCTCCTCGCGGACGCGGAGAAGATCCTGGAGCAGGGGTCGCTGAAGAACTATAAGAGCATGCTGCTGGAATACGCCCAAAGCCGGGGCAAGGAACCGCCGGTGTATTCGGTCTTAAGCGAGAGCGGGCCGGATCACGACAAGCTCTACCTGGTGGAAGTCCGCCTGAATGAACACGTGCAGGGCACCGGCACCGGGCGATCCAAAAAGCAGGCCGAGCAGCGCGCCGCCGCCGAAGCCATGAAGCGGGTCCACGTGCACGCCAACGGCGACGTTCACTCCCCCCGTAACGGGAAACGGCCCAGCGGGATCTCCCCCTTGTCTTGAGCGGTGAAGGAGTGCGCACCGGCACGCGCACAGCTTCTGCCTGCTTTGAAGGAAGCTCATGAAAAAGCTTTACCCTGTCCTCTTCACCGTGGCGTTCTTCGTGGTGCTGGAACTGTTGCTGACAGGTATCAGCCTGATTTCGCCCTGGGACCGGATGGTCAATCGTTTGGGCGTGACCCGGACCACTTTCCTCGGTTCGCACCAATTCGAGATGCCTGAAGATTTCCTGAGGGACCCGGATCTCTTCTGGTACCGCAAACCCAATCATGGCAGGGATGGCTTCTATTTCAACAATTTGGGATTTCGCGGAAACGACCTTCAGATTGAAAGAGCAGCGGATGGCCGGCGGATGGTTTGTCTGGGTAATTCCTGTACGCTGGGCTCCTGGGTGCCGGATAGTAACAATGTATATACCTTCATTCTTGAAAAAGAGCTGGCGGCGCGATATGGAAGCCAGGATATCGAGGTGATCAATGCCGCCATCGAAGGCTATACCTCGCTTCAGATGCTGCAGATGTGGCGGAAGAAAGCCCGACTGTTGCACCCCGATGTGGTTACCGTCTATGCCGGCATCAATGATATCGTGTACGCCCCCAACAAGGAAGACAAGGACGTCATCCTGCCTGCGGCAGCGTGTAAAGTGAGCAATTTGCTCTTGTCATTCAGAGTGGGCCGGTTGCTGAATGCTGGCGTCAAGCGGAGTGTCAGTTTTGTGGCAGGAAGCGCCTATGTCACTCCCTTTGATGAGTCCAAGGGCTTCTATAGAAGGGTCTCCCAAGACGATTACCGAACCAATTTAGTCCAACTGGTCCATGAAGTGCGGGACTCCGGAGCGAAAATCATCTTCATCACCGCTCCGATACGTGAAAGATTCCCCTTTGTGTTTACACCCACACCACAAATGGATGCAGATGGCAAAACCGTTCAATGGTGTTGGGAAGATGGCATTGGACCAGATTGGATAGCCAACTTCGGCCGCCGGGAAGATCCTCATCGGGAGCAGCAGCATAATTTGATGCAGATTCAGGAACACCCCAGTTGGCCGGTGCCGTACTTCAAAGTGGGATATTATCACGAGCGTCAAGGTGACTCCGTGCGGGCGGCGGAATACTATAGTCTGGCGGACTCCCTGGATCAGCAGCGCCACGCCCTGTCCGCCTACAACCAGACCATGCGCGAAGTGGCCGCGGGATTTCACGTTCCCCTGGTGGATTGCGAAAGAACTTTCTCTGATCGCAAATCACATAAGCTATTCGCCGCCGATGGCTATCATCCGAATGAAGCAGGCCACAAAGCGATTGCCGAGGATCTTTTCCGGTTAGTGGATTCGTTATGGGCACATGAAAATGAGATGGATTCCATGGCTTGGAAGTAATCCCAACCTTAGTCAAGCGTTGGTTATTTGATTCTGCTCATCGTAATTGGGAATACTTAACAAAGGGAAGCCCAATTGCCTCTCGTCATCCCAGTCACATTCACTACCACAGATCCCTGCTATCCAGCCCTGATATTTGAGTCAGCGCGTTAACTGCATAATTCCCGGAGCCCCTCATGTCCGATTTCCTGACTGAATACCAAGACGAGCTGCGCCGCCTGGCCCGGCGCATTGCCGAAGAGAAGGTTCGCCCTCGCGCGGCGCACTGCGACCGCACCGGGGAGTTCCCCTGGGACCTGATCAAAACCTTCGCCGAAGCCGGATTCTACGGCGTCTACATTGATGAGCAGTACGGAGGCAGCGGCGGCGGAGTCATGGAACTGTGCCTGGTCACGGAGGAGTTGTCCCGCGCCTGCGGCGGCATCTCCCTGGCAGTGGCCGCCACCGCCCTGGGCGCCTTTCCCATCATCCTGTCGGGGACCGACGAGCAGAAGCAGCGCTGGCTGCCGGCCATCTCCCGGGGCGAAATGCTGACCGCTTTCTGCCTGACCGAACCGGAAGCCGGGTCCGACGCCTCCAACATGAAGACCACCGCCAAAGCCGACGGCGACTACTATGTCCTGAACGGCCTGAAGCACTTCATCACCAACGCCGGCGTGGCCAAGCTCTATACCGTCATCGCTTCCACCGACGCCAGCAAGGGGATCATGGGCACTTCCGCCTTTGTGGTGGAAGAAGGCACTCCCGGCCTGTTCATGGGCAAGGAAGAGGACAAGCTGGGCATCCGCGCCTCGCAGACCCGAGAGGTGGTGTTCGAAAACTGCCGCGTACCCAAGGCCAACCTGCTGGGAAGCACCGGCCGCGGGTTCATCACCGCCATGAAGACCCTGGATCGTTCCCGGCCCGGCGTAGCCGCCCAGGCCCTGGGCATTGCCCAGGGAGCTTTCGATCTGGCCGTGGACTACGTCAAGAAGCGCAAGCAGTTCGGCCAGGCCATCGCCGACTTCCAGGGAGTCCAGTGGATGCTGGCGGACATGGCCACAGAAATCGAATCCGCCCGCGCCTTGCTGTACAAGGCCGCCCGCCTGATTGATTCGGGCGCCTCCGATGTCTCCAAGCTGTCGGCCATGTCCAAGCTGAAGTGTTCCGACGTGGCCATGCGCGTCACCACCGATGCCCTGCAGCTTTTCGGCGGCTACGGTTACATGAAGGACTATCCCATCGAGAAGTACCTGCGCGACGCCAAGATCACCCAGATCTACGAAGGCACCAACCAGATCCAGCGGGTAGTCATCGCCAAGAACCTGCTGAAGGAAGCTCAGCAGAAGATGTAAGCGGCCGCCAATGATCGCACTTTGGGCGCGGAGGTCTCCTCCGCGCCTTTTTTGCTCCCCGGGCGGGATTGGAAGATCTTCATGACCTCCGGAAGACCGGAGTTCCCAGCGGCAAGGGATATTCCAGGGTAAAATATACAAATTATTAATAGCCCCCTGCGATTTGATGCACCCCGGTTCGCGGTGGCCGCCGGCTTGCTCCGCATAAGTTCAGCATTGTTCAGGATTTGCGCCAAGCGCTCTGCTGCCGCGAATCATTGGAAAAATCGTGAATAAATTGTAAATTTTCTTGACTCCCGCAGGAAAGTTCCTTATATTGTTCTTATCATCACAATGGCTCGTTGCATCAATTTGTCCCTACAACAAAACAAAGAGAGGGCCATCATGCGCATGTATTCCAAATGGGGCTTGGCGGCATTGCTGGTCTGCATTCTGGCCGGCTGGATGGCTGCCCAGGCGGGGATCGTTCAGGGCGTGGTCACGGACTCCACCGGAGCTCCGGTGGACAGCGCCCGCGTCATACTCAAATCCTGCGGCGGCTGCGGCGGTGGCGGCGGCGGTGGCGGCGGTATGCAGGGATCGAGCTATTCCACCTATACCGGTCTGGATGGATCCTATCTTTTCGCCACGGTGAACGCCGGTAGCTACAAGGCCATGGCCAAGAAGATGAATGTTGGCCGCGACATGGACAGCGTGACGGTCACGGCGACCGGCACCTTCACCCTGGACTTCGTCCTGATGCCCGGCGGCTGCGGCGGCGGTGGTATGGGGCATGGTATCGTTGACACCTGCGGCCACGGCGGCGGCGGTGGCGGCGGCGGTGGTGGCGGTGGCGGCGGCGGTGGTTGCCACGGCGACACCCTGGAAGTGGTCAACGTCGAAGGCTACGCCATGGTGGATACCGCCTGCATGAACCTCTACTACCTGGATACCGACAGCAACGGCGTGGCCGACTACCGCCTGGTGTTTGGCCCCCCGTGGTATGAACCCGACAGCAGCGAAGCCGAGCGTCCCGAGGACGGCGACTGGGTCACCATCGAAGGCGGTCTGGTGGAATTCCCTGACCCTGACGCCATCGTGGTGTATGAAATCAACGGGCTGTTCTGGCGTGATCCCATCGTCTTCGGCCCCGGCGGTCACGGCGGCGGTCATCAGGGCGGCGGCGGTCACCAGGGCGGCGGCGGCCACGGCGACGCGGCCCGCGCGCGGCTGGCCGGCTGCTTCCCCAACCCCTTCAACCCGGAAACCAGCATCCACTTCACCCTGCCCGAAGCCGGGATGGTGAATTTGGCGGTCTATGACCTGCAGGGCCGCCGCGTGGCCGAACTGGTCAACGGCAGCCTGGAAGCGGGCGAACACCGGGCCACCTGGAATGCCGCGGACTTGGCCTCCGGCATCTACCTGGTCCGCCTGCAGGCCGGTGCAACGGTGCAGGTCAACCGGGTGGTGTTCACGAAGTAAGTTTAAGGCGCATGATAGCACGAAGGGCGACGCGGAAGCGTCGCCCTTTTCTTATAGCGTGAAGAAACTGGTGGAAACTATCATCACGGATGAAATTAATTGCAAGGGAAACTTCAACATTTCTACGCACATAAGTGATATGCAAAAAGATGCACTTGACAAGGCCGGTATCTTTTCGTATATTGCACGCAGTTTCCATCTTCACAGGTGTTCTGATGATGCGCCTCCTTCCCTGCCTCCTGCTCCTGCCCCTGCTGGCCTTTGCCCAGGAGATGTGGCTGTCCCCCGCCGACTTCGGCCTGCAACCGATGTCACACGGGCGCTGGGATTACGCGCGCACGCCCGCCGGGGTGCTGGCGGGCCACTTCAACGGCGACCACTACCCCGACCTGGCCCGCGCCAACGGCTCCCGCCTGGAGGTGTATTACGCCCGGCCTCAGGGCTTTCCCTCCCGTCCTGATGGAGTGCAGATCTTCCGGCAGTCTATCCGGGAGTTGCGCCTGGAGGGTTCGCTGTGGTCCCGCCTCCGCCCCCTGTCCGTGACGCTGGAAGACGGCAGGCAGGAGACCATCTCCTGCCGCCCGGACGGCTTGGAGTTGGCGGGTGATGGATTTCCCCTGCCGCAGACCACCCCTTCCCCCCCGCGGCAGACTGCGGAAGCCGATTTCCAGTTGGTGTGGGAAAGTCCGGCCTTTCCGTTTGGATTGGATGCCTGCACTGTTGGTGACTTAGATGGTGATGAAATGGTAGAATTGGCGACGTGGTGGAAACCCAGTCATTACGCCGACACCGCCTGGATTGCCATCTACAAATGCAGCGGCGACAACCAGTATGAACTATTCCTGGAGGATACCTTCAGTGTGGAGATTGCCAACTATCCCGGCATCTCCCAGATGCTGATTACAGACGTGGATCAGAACGGGCAGAAGGAACTGGCCTTCACCTATGACAAAACTTACTTCTGGGAATTCACCGCCCCCGGAGTGTTCACCCGTTGGAGATCGGACATCCAATTCCCCTTCTACGTCACCACCTTCGTCGCCACGGATGCGGACCGGGACAGCATCCCGGAACTGGCGGCGCTGTGTTCCATGACGGATCAGACTCCCCCCTGCTATTACATGGTCAAGGAATTCGCTGGAAAGGATACCACGAATCATGTTCTGCACTTTAATAATATTACTTATTTCTCACAAGATTGGTCCGACGTCCATATGGCTGTGGGCGACTTTGATAATGACGGGGCCACCGACCTGGTCTCTGGCAATGTATATGTCTGGGGCTACGATCCGACTGAGGTGCAATATTTCCGTTATGATCCCACCTGCGCCAACCCGCCCAACTTCCGGCGCTGCTGGCTCCAGACCGGCATTCCTCTAAGTTGTGTCTCGCCGGAGATAGCAGACTTCGATGCTGATGGTGCCAATGAACTGTTTGCAGCAGGGTGCTCCCCGAATGGCAGCTCGGCCTTCGTGTGGGAAGCACCGGGCTTTCAGTCCGGCTCCGTGACTTGGTTGGACACCATCAGTGCCCCGGATGGACCCATCTACGAAACCATCTTCGGCTGGGTGGATGGATTAGCCTCGGTCGCTGGGGTGTATATTATGCCCATCTATCCAACAGCAACTACGTTGTCCTTGTGGCGACATCAAGATGGCGGGTATGTGCATGCATGGGAAAGCCCCGAGATGGATACTTGCTTCTATTACTCCCCTCGAATATTCGATGCTGATTATGACCAGAAGATGAGCATTATCACTGTAAACGGTATCCAGAAACAAGCAGCAGATTGGGAACAGATCTCGGCAAGCGTGGAAGCCGATCAAAATTGGACAATGCTTGGTAAATTCATACTTCATCCTTGCTTCCCCAACCCCTTCAACTCTTCTACTGAGGCTTATTTTGAGCTGCCAGCAGCGAGCCACATCAGTTTGCGGATCTACGATACAGCCGGACGCGTAGTCGCAACGCTGGTGAATGGCTGGAGGGATGCAGGCCGGCATGCAACGACCTTCGACGGCTCGTCGCTGGCTTCGGGTATGTATCTATACCATCTCCGGGCGGGAAATCACACCGCCACCGGCAAGATGATGCTGCTGAAGTGAGTTCATCCAAAGATGGATAATAGAAAAGGGCGGTCGTCGGCCGCCCTTTTATCTTTCTCTCTTCACGTTCGCACGAAGCGGTGAAGTGACGGTGTCACTTCAGCAGCACCAGCTTCTGCGTCTGGGTGAAGTCTCCCGCCTGCAGCCGGGCGAAGTAGATCCCGGAGGGCAGGGAGGAGGCATCAAAGGTGATCTCGTGTGATCCTGCTGACTTATGGCCATCCACCAATGTGCTTACCAGGCGACCAGAAATGTCGTAAACTTGTAACCGAATCCGACCGGGGGCTGATAAATCGTAACGAAGGGAAGTGGAAGGATTGAAGGGATTGGGATGGAGGCGCACTAACAGAGAATTTGGATCAGAAACCAATTCGTTTTCATCATCGCTTTGTAACACTTCAACGAGGCTATCCAAGATGGCCTGTCCGCCATCAGGGTAAATATCCATACTCAAGTAATCATACCCCGGAATCCCTCGCTCCGGTATATCGGGGATGGTGGGGTTTTGGTAATAATTCATGACGATAACCGATGAGTCACTCCAAAGCGAAACCCAGCTATGAGTGCCGCCATACGTATAAATAATACCGGGATAGGGGCCGCCACTGTAAAGACAGTAGCTTTGCGGTGCGGGCCAGCTCCACGACACGCCACTCAGCAGCAAACTGACGAGCAGAATGCAGAGTGACAGCCGCTGTTTGTCGAAAAACCGGTGATTCCGCTTCATGGCAATCCTCCTTCAGGAATGAGACATTAATGGAATTAGTCAAAGAAATGACAGATTTGCCGTTTTAACATCTCTCAGTGTCTGGAGAATTTTCCGAACTATATCAGCTTCATTTCACCAGCGCCAGCTTCAGCGTTTGGATATGTTCATTGGCTTCCAGTCGCGCGAAGTAGATCCCTGAGGGCAGCCCCGACCCATCGAACATCACCTCTTGCGATCCGGCCTCCCGCCAGCCGTCCATCAAGGTTGCAACCTCCCTCCCGGCAGTATTGTAGACTTTCAGCAGGACGTGCCCCGCATCTCGCATCTCGAATCTCGCAACTGTTTGAGGGTTGAACGGATTGGGAGAACACGCCAGGCTGAGGGCGGCAGGAGCCAGTACGGGATTATTCGCTTCGCGGGCGGCAGCGAGTTCACCCTGAACGGGATAGTGATAGCCCATATCCACCACCCCCAAGTCGGGCAAGCCGTCGGTGCGGGTGGTGCCGGGCAGGAGCCAGGAGGCGGGATCGCCGCCGTCCACGCAGGGGGATTGCTGCGGCTGCCCGGCCTCCCATTGCGACAGATAGAAGTCTCCGCCGGGGCCGGCCGTGAACAAGGGATCGGCGGCGATATTGCCCAGACCAGGCCAGCCCCCCTGCACGGCGTTGTAGGTGATGTTCCAGGGCGCCGGTGATCCGCCGCCCCCCATGATCTGCGCTCCCTGAGGGGACTGGTTGCCCCAGATGACGTTGTTGAAGATCAGGGGCGAAGCGGTCTCGTAGTACATCCTCAGGATGTAGATCCCGCCGCCCCCCTCCCGGGCGCGATTGCCCACGATGGTGTTGTTGTAAATACGGGGGAGATCATAGTTACTGTGCCAGTAGCGCAGGAAAACCCCCCCGCCGACTCCGTAGGTGCCATTGTTGATGATCAGGTTGTTATAAACCTCGCATGTCCAAGGGCCCCACAGTGTGATGCCGCCTCCGCCATCCCAGCCATAAAGATCCCTGTTGTTACTGATTATGTTATCATGAATGATGCATCTCGTCCCACCACCGATGTATATACCTCCTGTCTCGATGCCGCCAATGTTATTTTCTATGCAATTATAGCGGATAGTCACCTGGCACCAGATTCCTGTTATAATAGCTCCTCCCGAATCAGCCCAATTGCGAACGATATGGCAATATTCCACCAACCCGTAGCTGCCCTCGTAAAAGCAGACCCCCCCCCCCGTGCCAAATGCTTGGGGAACATGCGCGTAATTATCGGTAATGGTGCAATGGCGTACGTTCATGCGTCCTTCGATGTATACCCCTCCGCCCCAAGCTTCGAAGTATAGACCTGCTGCGCGCACTCCTTCAATGCAACAGTATTCCAGTTTGGAGGTCGTGTCGGCATATTCGAAACGCAAGCCCCGCCATGCTTGGCCGGGATGATGGCGGCGGAAATAGATAGAGTCCTGTTCCGTGCCTCCGGCTACTAAACGCCCCTGCACCCGGAATTTGTACATGCCAGTGAAGCGGACCTGCACCCCCGGTTCGATGGTCAGGGTGTCGCCCGGGGCGACGAGCACCTCCCCGCGCACAAGGTAGGGCGACCCGGCGAGGGACCAGAATCCGGAGACGTTGCCGGGGGGAATAATGGTGTCGGCGTGAGCTGAGGAGAAAGCCAGAGCTAGCAGTACAATTGAGAATACCAGTCTCATCACAACCTCCGAAATATTATAGGGACTCAGATGGTACGACAGTGATCTGGCAATGCACAGTAGTGAAAGGGTGGGCGTCAGTCGGCTAGGCTTTATATATCCAATGCCCCACCGCTTGCGGTGGGTCGCTTGCCCACCAAATGATAAATTATTTGTGATCCCTCCTCGTGCCAAACCCGCGAAGCGATAAGAGGGACCGTGTCCCCCCCCATAAAATATTTCCCCCTTGCCGCTTGACTTCCCCTGCTTTCCCTCGTATATTTAAGGAAGAAACTTTAGCACTCATCATGGCAGAGTGCTAACAACTTACCGGTTGCAATTCACTATTTAACAGGAGGTAGGCATGAATATCGGTCTGAAGCCCGTAGACGAGCGCGTCCTGATCGAGCCGATGGAGGAGCAGGAGCGCAAGGTCGGAGGCATCATTATCCCCGATACCGTGAAGGAACGCCCCCAGATGGGCACTGTCGTGGCCCTGGGCGACGACGTCCCCAAGAAGGAAGGCGGCAAGAAGCTGTCCGAAGTCATTTCCGTGGGCGACAAAGTCATTTACGCCAAGTACGGCGGCACCGAAATCAAGCACGGGGACAAGGAGTACCTGATCGTCTCCCGCAACGACATCCTGGCCGTAGTCAAAGAATAATTTATACCCAGAAAGCGAGGTTCCAAATATGGCTAACAAACTCATTAAGTTCGACAGCGAGGCCAGGGGCGGTCTGAAGAAGGGCGTGGACATCCTGGCCGAAGCGGTCAAGGTGACCCTGGGCCCGCGCGGCCGCAACGTGGTCATTGACAAGAAATTCGGCGCTCCCACCGTGACCAAGGACGGCGTCACCGTGGCCAAGGAAATCGAGCTGGAAGACCCCATCGAGAACATGGGCGCCCAGATGGTGCGCGAAGTCGCCACCAAGACTTCCGACCAGGCCGGCGACGGCACCACCACCGCCACTATCCTGGCCCAGTCCATTCTGCACGAAGGCATGCGCAACGTCACCGCCGGGGCCAACCCCATGGACCTGAAGCGCGGCATCGAGAAGAGCGTGGAAAAGGTCATCGCTCACCTGAAGACCATCAGCCGCGACATCAGCTCCAAGGATGAGATCGCCCAGGTGGCCTCCATCTCCGCCAACAACGACGAATCCATCGGCGTCCTGATCGCCGACGCCATGGACAAGGTCGGCCGCGACGGCGTCATCACCGTCGAAGAGGCCAAGTCCACCGACACCAGCCTGGACGTGGTCGAAGGCATGCAATTCGACCGCGGCTACATTTCCCCCTACTTCGTCACCAATCCCGACGAGATGGAAGCCGCCCTGGAGAAGCCCAAGCTGTTGATCTACGACAAGAAGATCTCCAGCATGAAGGACCTGCTGCCCATCCTGGAGAAGGTGGCGCAGATGGGCACTCCGCTGCTGATTATCGCCGAGGACGTGGAAGGCGAAGCTCTGGCCACGCTGGTGGTGAACAAGCTGCGCGGCACCCTGAAGGTGGCCGCGGTCAAGGCCCCCGGCTTCGGCGACCGCCGCAAGGCCATGCTGGAAGACATCGCCACCCTGACCGGCGGCCGGGTGATCTCCGAAGAGGCCGGTTTCAAGCTGGAAAACGCCCTGCTGTCCGACCTGGGCACCGCCGAGACCGTGCGCATTGACAAGGACAACACCACCATCGTCGAAGGCAAGGGCAAGTCCGAAGACATCAAGGCGCGCATCGCCCAGATCAAGAAGCAGATCGAATCCGCCACCTCCGACTACGACCGGGAGAAGCTGCAGGAACGGCTGGCCAAGCTGGCCGGCGGCGTCGCCGTGCTGAAGATCGGCGCGGCCACCGAGGTCGAGATGAAGGAGAAGAAGGCCCGTGTGGAAGACGCCCTGCACGCCACTCGCGCGGCGGTGGAAGAGGGTATCGTTCCCGGCGGCGGCGTGGCCCTGCTGCGCTGCATCCCGGCGCTGAACGACCTGAAGCTGGAAGGCGACGAGCAGATCGGCGTGAACATCGTGCGTCGCGTCCTGGAAGAACCCATCCGCCAGATCGTCAACAACGCCGGCTGGGAAGGTTCCGTGGTGGTGCAGAAGGTCAAGGACAGCGAAGGCGCGTTCGGCTTCAACGCCCGCACCGAGCAGTACGAGGACCTGGTCAAGGCGGGCGTCATTGACCCCACCAAGGTCACCCGTACGGCCCTGGAAAATGCTTCCTCCGTCTCCGCGCTGCTGCTGATGACCGAAGCGGTCATCTTCGAGAAGCCCGACGAGGAGAAGGCTCCGGCCATGCCCGGCGGCGGGATGGGCGGCATGGGCGGCGGGATGTACTAATTCCCAAAGTTCAAAAGTTAGAAAGTTCGAAAGTTGTAAAGTTAAGGGGGCGCGAGAAATCGCGCCCCTTGCTTTTACATGGGATAAGAAAACCCTTGATATGGGTATAAAGAAGTAGTATATTAGGTCTGGTCGGTTGCAGGTTATCCCCGCCGGGCGCAGAGCCAAAGTGGGAGTGCGAAGGAGTCACGCCATGATTGCCAAAGTCGGCCGCAAATTCCGCCGCGGCGAATACAACGAGCAGAAGGATAACCTGGAATACTGGCTTTCCCGCCCCCCGGAAGAGAGGGTCGAGGCGGTGGAAATTTTGCGGAGGCGGATGTATGGAAATACAGCCAGACTTCAGAGAGTGGGCCGAATTATTAAACGCTCATGAGGTTGAATACCTGATCGTTGGTTCAATGGCACTGGCCCACCACGGGGCGCCCCGGGCCACCGGCGTTATAGACTTCCTGGTCCGGCCGTCGGCAGAAAACGCCCCGCGAGTGCTTAAGGCACTTGATGAATTCGGCTTTGGCTCTCTTGGATTTACCGTCGAAGATCTGACCAATTTACACAACGTGATCCAACTGGGGTATCAGCCGGTTCGGATTGATATCATCACCTCGATCACCGGGGTATCCTGGGAAGAAGCCTGGCAAGGCCGGGATCAGGGCAATTACGGCGGTGTGCCGGTTTACTACCTGGGTAAGCGGGAGTTCATCATGAACAAGCGCGCCTCCGGCCGGAAAAAGGACCTGGCCGATTTGGAAGAGCTGGGGGAAGAATAGCCGCATCGCGAGGAAAAAGGAATGCAAAAGGGGCGCGAGTCCGTCAGCCGGCGGATCGCGCCCCTTTGCCGTCAGCAGTGTCGCGGCCTAATCCAGCACCCGCAGCCGGGTCGTGTCCGGCGTGACCGGGCTGCTGGTCAGGTACGTCACCACGAAGTACGGGCGCTTGGTGTGGTCCGCGTACTCCTCCGAGCGGATGTGCGCCCAACCCCAGGGATAGACCGTTTTCAGCGCCAGCCCGTTGTTGGCGATGGTCCCCTGGTACCACCCCTGGACCAGGCCGGGACTGATCTCCCACACGCGATACCCCGGCGTCACCCAGGGGTAGGCAGCGGTCTGCGGGATCAACACCAGGCTTTCCGGAGTCTGCATGCAATCCGCGCCTTCCCCGTCGCCGGTGTTGTCCGTGCCCGTATCGTTCTGGTAATGGCCTCCCGGCAATGCCCATTCCAGGCTGTCGGCGCTCCAGTCATTGAAGGTGCAACCTTCGCTCTGGCCGGGATTCTGTCCGTCCAGAGTTCCGGCCACCCACGGCTTGAAGACGCGCAGCGCCCCCACCGTCTTGTTCCCGGACATGCCGTCGCCGTGGCTGATGAACACGTACAACCGGCACCCCAGGATCACCTTGTCCGGTCCCAGGAGCTGGGGCAGATCCAGCAGACGGAGGAGATAGGTGCACCCCTGGGGTGCTTTCCCCGCCAGGGCGCCGTCGTGCGCGCCGTAGTTCAATTCCCGGCCGGTCGAATCCGCATTCAGCCAGGCGTCCTCGAGATGCTGAAAGTTGATGACCAGGCTGTCCATCTGCCGGTCGCGGTCTTCCCGGATGTTCACGTCCTGCGCCGATGAAGCCATCGAAGCCACCGCCGCCAATGGCACTATGGTCCGGAGGTACCGTTTCATAACCTGCCTCAGGGATAGTGTGACGGATAATCATGAAGCAATATATATTAATTCCCCGGTATTGCAATGCATAACTCTATCTCGTTATGGGGTGGGTCACGATATCGCCGAACCGTTGTACATTTTTCCCATACCAAAAATGTTTTGCGTTCCGCGGCAATTTCAATGGCAGAAGGGGCGAAGCCCCCGCTCGCCGGGGTTATCGCGTTTCTTAAAAGCAATGGCCGCGGTTCACCGGCCACCTGGATCAAGTAGGAAATATCTTTCCAGAACCGGTATAACAGCGTCACCGGCTCTGAAATCCGACATGGAAAAACGAAAAAGGCGCGATCCCTCGCGCCTTTTTTCAGCTTACAGCTTACCGCTTATCGCTTACAGCTCTATATCATTTCCTCCATCTCCAGCGCCGGATGGCCCACCTGCGCCAGGTATTCCGCCAGGGCGCCCAGGTCGTCGGTGACGGTCTCATCGGCGATCTTGCCGGCCAGGTCGGGCATGCCTATCGCTTCGCAGCGTTCCTGCAGCTTGTCGCCCAGGCGGTTCTTCAGGTTGGTGGTCATCCACACCACCCGCTTCAGGCCGCCGTCGGCGCTGATGAACTTCTTCGACAGGATGTAGAGCGTCCCGATGCCGATGAACCCGGGCGTCTGCTGCCCGCCGCCGGTGACTTCCGCCAAGTTGGAGAAGGTCATGCCCGCCGGCGTCATCCCCTGGAATTCCCGGTCCACGATCATGATCCCCCCCGTGCCCGGCAGCACGCAGGCGATGGCTTCGAAGCAGCCGCAGGAGGTCATGGGGTCTTCGATCATGGAATAGGCGCTGAAATGTTCCAGGGTGCGGTTGGACTTGGCGTAGACGAAATCGTCCACCCCCTTCCACTTGCCCTTGACCGCATCCATCGTCTCCCCCTTCAGCACCGGCTGGTTGCCGCCTGTGGGGTTGATCTCGTAGGCCGCCTTGCCGTCCAGCCAGTTGTAGGCGCCGCAGAGCCCCAGGCGTTCCGGGGTGATGATGCAGACGTGGTTGGGGGCGTAGGACTGGCAAAGCTGGCAGGAATAGAAGATATCCACCGACTCGTCGGTCATTTCGCCCATGCGGCGGTCGCGATCGTCGTAGGCGGCGCGGGCCTGGGCGGCCATGTCTTCGACCTCGGGGTTGCGGGTGTAAATCCGCACCTGGACCTTGTCCACGATGCTGGGGAATTCATTCAGCAGCATCGACCGCAGCGCCACGCCCAGGTGCCGGAATTGGAAGCCCGCCGCTTTGGCCTGCTTGCTGATGCGCAACCAGATCACGTCCCGCTGCCCCAGGTGCATGACTCCCATGGGCATAGACAGAAAGGTGTGGATGTAGCGCTCCAGGATGGATTCGAAGTCCTTCTGCATCTTGCGCCCGGCCACCTCCACGCGGATGGCCAGGGGCAGTTGCGCCCGGTCTCCGACCTCGCCGATTTCCGGCCCGATGACCTCGATGCGGCCGTCCTCGACCTCCTCCAGCTTGCGCATGTTCAGGTATTCAAAGGCAGTGGTGTACTTGCCGCCGAATTCCACCGCCAAGTCGTCCTTGCGGACGCGCTCGCCTTCAAAGGCGGTGCCGTAGCGCACGGGGATGTCAATCTTCTGGATTTTGATCTTCAGGCCGCGCACTTCGATGGCCCGCTGCGCCATCTCGTCGTGGACCACGTTGGACACCACGTGCTCGTAGGTGCAGACTCCGGTGGGCAGGATCTGGGGGATATCCGTGTCGGCGATGACGGGGAAGCCGAAGTTGATGGCTCCGGCGGCGGTGGCATACTTCTCGTCGTCCACCTCGCCCAGGGCCAGGACAAAGGCGTTGACCCGCTGCTTGTTGTAGAGCAGGATGTCGCGGGCCTCCTTCAGGCCGCCCGGCTGCAGGCCGCCGAAGGTCATGGCCGCGCGCGCCGCGAAGCCCAACGCCCAGATGATGGCCGAGGTTTCCCGGCCGTAGGGCACCAGGTAGGAATCCCAGGTCATGTCCACGCCGGCTTGGGCCAACTGTTCGGCCATGCAGAACCCGTTGCTGTGCGAAGCCATAAACACCAGGATGCTGCGCTCCTGCAGGTCGCGGGCCAGCTTGACCGCCGCTTCGGTGGTGGGCAGGCCGCCCACGCAGGCGGCGAAGCCGGGCATTCTACCGTCCACCAGCTTGATGCCCTGTTCTCGCAGGATGGCGTCGGACGTGGCTCCCAGCCAGATGCCATCGTAGGGATTCGGATCGCGGGCGTACTTCAGCCCCTCAGCGATCTCCTGGGCGAACAGGGCCGCCATGCCGCAGTCCAGGGCGTCGCCCAGGTAGGGCAGCCAGAGATTATCGGTGGGGACGGGTTTCAGCAGAGCTTTGGCCTGCTGTAGCGCCTCCTGCATGTCGCCGACTTTCCTCACCTTCAGCCCCAGCATGGCCAGGATGACGGGCAGGTGATAGGCGGTATCGGGCAGCTTGACGGGGGCGTCCGGACCCAGGTCCTGCAGGGCGGCGGCCAACTGCTCTTCGGCCCGCGCCACGATCGTATGCGCCCCGCGGATGGCGGCGGCGGCGATGATTTTAGACATAGTCGTTAGTCGTTGGTCGTTAGTCGTTAGGAAGATTCACCACAGAGACACTGAGAACACAGAGAAAGAATACAGAAGACAGGAGACAGAAGAACCCCAACCGTGTCATTCCGGAAGGGCTTTAGTCCGATCCGGAATCCAGCCTGTAGGGCGGACTAAGCGGCGGAGCAATCAATCCAGCCTTTGCCTCTGCGCCTGACCCGCCGCGCAGTCCGCCGGGTGTTTTATCCACCGGCCAAATATTTCGCCGCCGCCAGAATAAACCCCGCCACCACCTCCGCCTCCCCCTCCGGCAGCGGTGTGAACAGCCAGTCAATGCGGTAATCCTCCCCGATTTCCGGGTAGGTGCGGCGGCCGAATTTGGCGGTGAACCCATCCGCCCAGGGAGCATCCGGCTTCACCATCAGCACCAGGGGCGCGCCTTCCGCTTCCCA
Organism: Candidatus Zixiibacteriota bacterium; assembly: GCA_003599535.1. Classification (GTDB taxonomy): domain Bacteria; phylum Electryoneota; class B3-LCP; order B3-LCP; family B3-LCP; genus SURF-9. Next base: position 35,656 of record QZKQ01000113.1, read on the forward strand.
CAGCAGGTACCACGACCCCGCCCAGCCGATCTCCACGCCGTCACGCCGCAGCATGAAGCCGTTGGCAAAGGAATCAATGTCCTCGTCCACGTCGTAGCGTCCCTCCCGGCGGATGATTTCCTTGACCGCTTCCAGCGTGCGGCCGAGGGAGATGAGGGAGGCGGGGAGGGAGGGCATTGGGGGTTGCATTCGATTTTAATTCTGTTCGACCCTTTCAGGATCGTGATGAGCTAAAGAGTCATTCTCTCCCCGGGCTTTCGCCCGGGGCTACTATTGTGTCACTCCTTCGGAGTGAAGCCTCCGCGTAATCCGTGAAATCCGCGTCATCCGCGGTTCAGACGATTTTCCAGCGGGCCTCGCCATGACACGTAAAGGAAACACGGCGGACTGCGTGGCGGATCGAGCATGGAGGTGAAATTGGATGACTGCTCCGCCGCTTAGTCCGCCCTACCCGCTATTTGTTACTTAACCCTTAATACTTATCACTTTATATTTCCTTATCTCTGCGCTCTCTGCGTCTCTGCGGTGAATATTATTTCCCCGTACTCGGCCTCCGGGAAGGCCTCCGCCTGCGCCTGGATAAGCGGCAGCAGACGGGCGAAGCCGTAGCGCCCGGCCAGCAGGTCGTCCTTGATGGAAGAGACGTCCGCCCGCTTGCGCATCAGATTGCCCAGCACCCCCGCGCCGTCCACCTTTCCCGCCAGCACCGCTCCCACCAGGCGATTCTCCTGGAACACCAGCTTCCAATAACGGTTTTTATCCCCGCTGAGGCGGCTGTGGGATTCAAATCCTTCCCCCTTGGGCTTGACGATTCCCAGGGAAATGAACGGCAGGCCGAAGAATTCCGCCGCGTTCAGGCGCATGGATCCGTCGTAGCGGCGGTCGCGCCCGGCCATGTTGCAGCCCGCCGCCCGGCCCTGCTCGTAAGCCCCCGGCCAGACCGCGTTGACGGTGGACCGGCAGGCCACCCGGTCCCAGGTGGCGGCGGCGTCCCCGGCGGCGAAGACGTCCGGCTCGTCCGTGCGTAGGCGGTCGTCCACCACGATCCCCCAGTCCACCCGGATCTTCGTCCCTTGCGCCAACCCTATGTTGGGCGCCACTCCCTTTCCCGTGATGACAATCTGCGCCGGCAAGGCGCGGCCGTCGGCGAAGCGCACGCCGGCGACGCGGTCAGTGCCGGTGAACTCTTCCGGGACCGCCCCGGTCAGAACGGGGATGCCGTTCCGCTCGAACCGTTCCCGGAACAGGTCGCCGCATTCCGGGTCGGCCACCTGGGACAGCAGGTGTCCGGAAGCGATGGCGATGGTGGTTCGGACGCCGTGGTGGTGCAACCCCGACGCCGCCTGCAGGCCGATGCAGCCTCCGCCCAGCACCACGGCCTCCCGGGCGGTCTGGACCGCTTCGTGGATGGCGGCCAGATCCCGCGCGGTGCGAAAGCCGAAGATCCCGGCCTGGTCTTCGCCGGGCACGCCCAGCGTCTGCGGCGACCCGCCCACGGCCAGCAGCAGCCGGTCGTAGGGGATTCTATCGCCGCCCTCCAGGACGACTTCGCGGGCGGACGTGTCAATCCGCTGCGCCCGGCGGCCCAGCAGCGCCTGGATGCCTTTCTCGCGGTAAAAGTCCGGCGTTCGCAGGTCCAGCTTGGCTCCGGAGGGCAGCCACCCGGCCAGCTCGTAGGAAATCAGGGCGCGGCTGTAGGCTGCTTCCGGCTCGTCCGCGATGATGGTCAGCGGCGACGACGGATCAATCTCGCGAATGGCCTCAGCGGCGCCCAACCCGGCGGCCGAATTGCCGATGATGACGTAGCGCATGGACATAGTCACGATTTATTTCTTTCGCGTTCTTTGCGTCTTTGCGGTGAATTTTAACCGGCAGGTCGGTCAGTTCGAAGCCCAGCGCATCGCACACCGCGTTGACGATGGCCGGCGCAGTGCCTACCAGGGCCGGTTCGCCGATGCCCCGCGCCCCGTACGGCCCCAGCGGCTCGGCCGATTCCAGGAATTCAATGGTCATCTCCGGCATGTCCGAAACCCGGGGAAGGCGGTAGGTGTCGAAATTCAGGGTTTTCGGCTGACCGCCTTCCACCCGGTATTCTTCCATCAACGCCATGCCCAGCCCCTGGGCCACCGCGCCGAACACCTGTCCGCGCAGCGCCTGCCGGTGCAGTACCCGGCCCACATCGTGCACCGCCGCCAGTCTCAGCACCCGGACCTTCCCGGTGCGCAGGTTGACTTCCACTTCCGCCGCCTGGGCCCCCCAGGCGTAGGTGGCGTAGGCCACCCCCTGCCCGGTCCCCTGGTCCAGTTTGTCGGTGGCCAGGTTGTGCCGGGCGAAGGCTTCCACCGGCCGGCCTTCCCCGGCCAGCCGTGCGTGCAGCAGCTTCAGGCTTTCCGGATCCTGGGGATCGTAGCGCAGGCCCAAATCCCAGGCGGCCTGATCCAGTTTCTGCCGCAGGCGTTCGGCGGCTTCCTGTACCGCCCGCCCGGTGACGGTGGTCTGCCGCGAAGCGACCGTGGACCCGGAATCCGGCGTCGTCTCGCTGTCGGCGGTGTGGATGTCCACCAGCTCGAATTCCGTTCCCAGGGCATGGGCCGCGATCTGCCGGAAAATGGTGGAACTGCCCTGGCCGTAGTCCACCGCCCCCACCTGCAGGAGGAACCGTCCGGCCGGAGTCAGCGAAATACGCGCCCCGGAGATGTCGGGGATGCCCCCGCCGTACCCAATGCCGTAGAAGATGGCCGCGCAGCCAGTGCCGCGCCGCACCATGCTCCCCCCGCGGACGCCGTTCTTGCCCGCCGCTTCCGCCGCGCCGACGGCTTCCAGGGCCCGGTCCAGGCATTCGCCCACCGTGACCTTCAATCCGGCGGGCAGCTCCTGGGTGGCGGTGCGGCCGCCGTCCTGCAGGAGGTTCCAGTGCCGCAGCTCCACCGGGTCGAAGCCCCAGGCGCGCGCCGCCATGTCCATGTGCCGTTCGGCGGCGAACAGCACCTGGGTGGCGCCGAAGCCGCGGAAGGCCCCGGAAAAAGCGTTGTTGGTGTACACCGACCGACCGTGAAGGCGCACGTGGGAGATAAAATACGGGCCGGTCGCGTGCACGCAGGCCTTGCGCAGGATGTTGGGCGCCCAGGAGGTGTACGCGCCGGTGTCGGCCAGCAGGTCCACGTCCAGGGCGGTCAGCCGGCCGGAAGCGTCCGCGGCCAGCCGGCGGCGGATGACCATGGGGTGCCGCTTGGTGGTGGACCGGAACGACTCTTCCCGCGTCAGCACGATCTTGACCGGGCGCTGCAGCTTCCACGCGGCCAGCGCCGCCAGTGGCTGGACTACCATGTCCTCGCGCTTGCCGAAGGCCCCCCCGGTGGGCGCCTGGATAACCCGCACCCGGTGCTTGTCCAGGCCCAGGATGCGGCTGATTTCGTGCCGGTCGAAGAACACGTTCTGCGACGGAGCGATGACCGTCAGCCGCCCCTCCTCGTCAAAGGTGGCCAGGGCCGCCTCCGGCTCCAGGGGGGCATGCTCGACGAACGGCGTGCGAAAGGTCGCCTCGTGGATGAAGGCCGCTTCGGCGAAGGCGCGGTCTACGTCTCCGCGCCGGATCCACCGTTCGGCGGCCAGGTTGCCGCCGTCGAACAGCCGGGGACTGCCGTCCGCCAGCGCGGCTTCGGGATCGCCGACCAGGGGCAGGACCTCGTACTCCACGCGGATACGGTCTGCGGCCTGACGGGCGGCCTCTTCCGTCTGCGCCGCCACCAGGGCAATTTTGTCGCCCACGAATCTCACCCGGTCGCCGCACAGCACCGGCTGGTCCTTGACCGCCTTGCCGTAGTGGTTGTCGCCGGGGACGTCCCGGTGAGTCAGCACGGCCACCACCCCGGGGATCTGTTCCGCGGCGGACGTGTCAATATCCCGAACGAGCGCGTGGGGGTGGTCGGCCCAGCGAATGGCGCCGAACAGCATGTCGGGCGCCTTCAGGTCGGCGGTGTAGCGCAGCCGTCCGGCGGCCATCAGGTCGCCCTGGTGCCGGAGTGGGGAGGAGCCCAGTTCGCCGCCTTCCGGCCGCCCCGCCTCGCCCCGCGCCACGTTCTCGGCTGCCTCGATCATCTGGGCGTACCCGGTGCAGCGGCACAGGTGCGGTTCCAGGGCCTTGGTGATGGTCCGGCGGTCCGCCTCCGGGTTCTGTTCCAGCACGGAGGTCAACAGCACGGCCACGCCGGGAGTGCAGTAGCCGCACTGCACGGCGCCCGCTTCCAGCAGGGCTTCCTGCACCGCGTTCAGGCCCTCGGCGGCCAGCCCCTCGGCGGTGGCCACGGCCCGGCCTTCCACCGCCGACACCGGCGTGCGACAGGAGAGGGTCGGCTTGCCGTCCACCAGCACCATGCAGGCGCCGCACCGCCCGATGCCGCACCCCAGTTTGGCCCCGGTCAGCCCGAAATCGTCCCGCAGGACGTCAATCAACCGTTTACTCCGCTTCCCGCCGTAGGTGACGGTGCGGTCGTTCAGATGAAACGTGAGCATTGATCGCTGGTTGCTGGTCGCTGGCTGTTGGTAAATAGTGTCATTGCGAGGCCCGAGGTTTTCAGCGGGCCGAAGCAATCTCCCGTCCTGCTCGTCAGAATCGCAGACTAACGCCGATCTATCAGATTTCGCTGATTTTGGTCAACCCCCTCAGGGTTGAGGGATGGAGGCAAGGGGGTCATCTTTTTCCCCGGGTTAAAACCGGGGGCTACTGAAAGTGCACCCCTATGGGGTGATGTTCTGATTGCTGACCGCTGGCTGCTGATTACTGAGTGCTTCTTTGCGTCTCCGCGTCTCTGCGAGAAATATTCTTCCTTACCGGTATTCCAGTGCTTTCGTGGGGCAGGCTTCCACGCAGGCGGGGCCGGAAGCGCGTCCGGCGCACAGGTCGCATTTGTTGGCCTTGCCCCGGTCCAGGTCCGCCGTCACCGTACCGAAGGGGCAGACCATGACGCACATCCAGCAACCCACGCATTGCCGCAAGTCCACCGCCACCTGCCCGGTCTGCGGATCCTTCGACACCGCCCCGGCCTTGCAGGCGAACAGGCAGTCCGGTTCGGCGCAATGGCGGCAGTTCAACGGCAGCTTCACGCCGGGGGCGTATTCCACCCGGATGCGGGAGCGCGGCGGCGGATCTTCGAACAGCGCTCCGGCCAGGGTGCCGGCCTGGGAATGTGCCACGGCGCAGGCGATTTCGCAGGCCCGGCAGCCGGTGCAGAGGTCCGCCCGGGCGAAGATTTTCCGGTGGTTGGTATCCATCAGGCCACTCCGGCCAGGTCGGCGGGATAAAGCATGGGAGCCAGCTTCAGGGCGGCGCGCTTGGCGTCCAGGTGCGCCACGATGCCGGCGGCGATCCGGGCCGGATCGGGTTCGAACACCCAGCGGGCGCCGAAGTCCTTCTCGATGCCCCCCGTCAGGTACTCGAGCACCGCCCGGCTGCCCAACACCCGCGGCGCGGGATGGAACCAGGTGGTGATGCCTGATGCCACCGCGTAGAGCCCGATGGCCACGGCCTTCTCGGACATGGCTTCGGCGGCCACCGCGGCCACGGGCAACTGGCTGATGTCGTCCCCGATGCCGCCTTCCCGCACCATCTCCGTGCAGGCCATCAGGATCCGGCTGTTGTCCACGCAGGAACCCATGTGCAGCACCGGCGGCAGTCCGGTGGCTTGGCAGATCTCCCGCAAGCCCCGGCCGGCGTATTCCATCGCCGCTTCCGGCGTCATCATCCCGGCCTTGGCGCAGGCAATGGCCGCGCAGCCGGTCTCCACCACCAGCACGTCCTGCTTCAGCAGTTCGCGCACCACGGCCAGGTGATGATAGTCGTGCGGCGCGCGCACCGTGTTGCACCCCACCACGCCGGCCACACCCCGCAGCCGTCCGGCCATGATGCCGTCGTTCAACGGCCGGTAACTGCCCCGGAAGGTGCCGCCCAGGTGATGGAAGGTATTCTCCGCGGTGAAGCCGGCCACCAGGTCCATGCTATGGGGCGGGATGTTCACCCGGGCCGGGTCGCGGCGGCGGAAGTTGTCGGCGGCTCCGCGCAGGATCTGCCGGGCAATGTCCAGCGCCTTGCGTTCGTCGAACTGCACGTGCGACACGCCGGGGATGCGGGCCTTCTCGGAGGTGGTGATGACGTGGGTGTGGAAGTGCTTGGCCATCCCCGCGATGCCGGGCATGACGCACTGCACGTCCACGACCATGGTTTCCACCGCTCCGGTGGAAATGGCCAGTTCCTGCTGCAGGAAGTTGCCCGCCACCGGCATACCCTGGCGCATGAGGATTTCATTGGCCGTGCAGCAGATGCCCGCCAGGGTGATTCCGGCGGCGCCGCGAGACCTGGCGTATTCAATGATTTCCGTTTCGCGGGCGGCCCGGGCCAGCATCTCGGACAGCACCGGCTCGTGGCCGTGCACGACCACGTTGACCGTATCGGCCTGCAGCACCCCCAGGTTGACCCGGGAACGCAACGGGCGAGGGCTGCCGAACAGCACGTCCTGCAGTTCCGTGGCGATCATGGACCCGCCCCAGCCGTCGGCCAGGGCGCAGCGGGCCGCCTGCAGGATCAGGCTGCGGTAGTCGGCGTCCACTCCTTCGTGCGTACGGTGCATGCATTCGACCACTTCGCGGTCAACGGCGCGGGGCGTGGATGCAGCCCGGGTCCAGCGTTCCTGCTGCGCCTGGGGCGCGCGGGAAGCGAAATGCACGAATCCCTCCGACCGGCCGAAGTCGTTCAGCAGTTCCTGTCCCACCCGTGCGGCCAGATCATTGACCGGCACGCCTTCGGCCTTGAGGCCCAGCTCCACGGCCAGGCGGCGCAGTTTCGCCGGATCGCTCACCTGATACCCTTGCGCCTTGCCTTGGGCGGTGTCAATCAGGGTGTGGCAGACTCCCCGGGCGTGGTCGCTGTGCGCCGCGGCGCCGGCGGATACGGCCCGGGTGAAGTTGCGTGCCGAGATGGTGTCCCGCCCCGCGCCGCAGGCCCCGCGGATGTCCTCCTGGCTGAAGGGGTCAATGCGGCAGGGGCCCATGTAGCAGATGGTGCAGCACAGCCCCAGGTCGCCGAAAGCGCACAGCGGCTGCATGGCTTCGTGGCGTTCCCAGGCGGTGGACAGCTCCAGGTCGCGGGCGTGTTGATGCGCCTCCCGCGTGGCGGGGTCGGCGGATATGGGTATCCGGGGATGATTGTCGGTTTGATCGGCCAAGATGCCTCCGGGGGATTTCATGCTGTGTACTGGAGAACGATGAGATGAAGATGGACTGGGAGTCTGAAGAACAGGAGCCAGGAGACAAGAAGCCAGAAGCCAGAATTCAGAATCCAGAAGAATAGGAGTCAGGAGTCAGGAGCCAGGAGTCAGAAGATATGGAATTCAGAATTATCGGGGACAGGAGTCAAACCGACCGACAACAGGTTCATTACACCAGCGATTTCGTCAATCCATCCAGAAATTGCGTGTACGCCCGATAGGACGGGATGTCCGTTTCGATCTCCAGCAGGCTCTGTCCCGCCAGTTCCGCTTCGAAGATGGCGGAGTCCTGGGGGATCATGGCCACCGCTTCGAACGCGGCCAGGTCCAGCCGCCGGCGCACCGCCTCCATGACGCGATCTTCCGCGCCCGGCGGCACCCGGTTGACCACCAGCAGCTTGCGTTTCACCCGGGAATCCAGCCGCTCGGCGATCTCCAGCACGGTGCGCACCGTCTCCAGCGCCTTGACCGTGGGATCGGCCGTCAGAATCATGGCGTCCACATTCTGCGTGGTGCGCCGCGACAGGTGTTCCAGGCCCGCCTCGCAATCAATGACGGTGGCCCGGTAGGATCGGGTCAGCCGGTCCAGGTGCTCGCGCAGGACGTTATTGACGAAGCAGTAGCAGCCCGGGCCTTCGGGGCGGCCCATGGACAGGAAATCGAACCCCGCCGCCTCGGTCACCGCCTGCTGCACCCGCATTTCCAGGTACTGCTGCTTGGGAATGCCTTCGGGGATGCCCTTGGCGGCCGCCCGGGTGTCCTCGCGGATGCCCCCGATGGTATCCCCGACATCCACGCCCAGGACGCTCGCCAGGCAGGAGCTGGGGTCGGCGTCAATGGCCAGCAACGGTTTGACGCTCCGTTCCAGCAGCCGGCGCAGAGTGAACGCGGCCAGGGTGGTTTTGCCCACCCCGCCCTTGCCCACCACCGCCACGCAGGGGGAAGAGGTCATGCGCTGGCCCGGGTTTTCGCTCGCTTCCCCTTGGGCGGGGCGGCCGACAGATCCGCTCGCACCGCCTGCGACACTTCCGCCAGGCGCTGCAACACCAGCCCGGCCGTCTCCACGCTCAGCGATCCCATGCCGCAGGACGGCGTCAACAGGCTCTGCCGCAGCAGGACCTCCCGGTCAATGCCGCGCCCTTCCAGGTCCGCCACCTGTTCCAGGAACTTTCGCCGGAGGGTCTCCGCCGAGCCCTGGGCGATCTGCGGGTTGGTGGGCACGATGCCCCAAGCCAGAACTCCGCCGCGCTTCAGGAACGCCTGCAGCCGGTCCAGGTACAGCGTCATCCCCTGGAAGTACTCGTACGCGTCGAAGTTGATGACGTCCAGCTCCGTGTCCATCAGGATGGACCAATCGGTGTTGCCGCAGCAGTGCACCCCGGCCAGGGCCCCTTCCTGGTGGATGGCGGAAACCACCTCTTCCAGGTACTGCAGCACCTGGTCGCGGCTCAGATTGATGAAGGCCGACCCGAAACTGGAGAGGTACGGTTCGTCAATGAACATCAGTACCTGGGGGTGCAGCCGCTGCAACTGGCGGGCCTGCCACCGGGCCTTCAGCGCCAGCGACTTCAGGACGGCGTCGAAGACCTCTTCCCGATACAGTACCGACCGCTTGCGCTCGTCGGTGATCATCAGCCCGAAACTGATGGGGCCGGTCACCTGCCCCTTGACCATGACCAGTTCCGGGGGCCTAGTGCGCCACAACCGCCCGATAAAGGCGTGCAGCCCCGAAGCGTACTGCGGAGTGATGGCGAACCACTCCAGGTCATCCTCCAGGACCCGCTCGTAGAAGCGTTCCAGGTCCGCCCAGATGTCCCCGCGAAGATCCATGAACAGGCGCTCTTTGGCCGGGTCCAGCGTCACGAAGGGCATGCCCCCCGAGTACTGCAGGTACATGGACTCCAGGTATCCGGCATTGGGCAGTTGCGGCCAGGTGGGAATCTGGGGAAGGTACCGCAGCATCAGCTCTACCGCGTCCTGGGGATTGCTATGCGGCATACTGCCCACCGCGGTGGGCAGACAATTCGGCGTAAATGGCATCAGAGTTCGTCGCACCCTATTGTAATATCGGTCTTTAATATAATAAGACTTGCTCTGAAGAACAAGTCTTTTTTCCATTACTGCCGCTGGAGGACCGGCGCCCGGATCAGGCGGGTTCCAGCGCTTCCTCCGGCACCGGGGCCTCGACCGCCGGCTCCGGAACGGTGGGATTCGCTTCCTCCTGCGCCCGTACCGGCAGATAGATGCGGAAGGCGGTGCCTTTCCCCGGCTCGGAACGGACGTCGAAGCGGGCCTGGTACTTCTTCAGCAATTGGAAGGAGCTGGACAGCCCCAGGCCGGTGCCGGTCGGTTCGCCGTTTTGGCTCTTGCCGGTGGCCGGCTTGGTGCTGAAGAAGGGATCGAAGATGTGGTCCAGGTGCTCCTGGGGGATGCCGCACCCGCTGTCGCGCACCTCCACCAGGATAAGGCCGTCGGACATGACTTCCGTCAGTACCCCCAGCTTTTTGGCTGGCGCATCGTGCATGGCGTCCAGGGCGTTCTTGATCACGTTCAGCAGGGCCTGGGAAAAGTCGCCGTAGACGCCCCGGATGGCGGGCAGCCGCGGATCGAACCGGTAATCCTTCTCGATGCGGTGCTTGAACACCAGGTCCGCATTCAGGAAATTCAGCTCTTCAACCAGCAACTGGTTCAGGTCAATATCCCGTTCGGTCTGATCCTGTTCCTGGCGGCTCTTGTACAGCATGTTGTTGATGATGGCGCCGATGCGCTGGGCCTGGGTCAGGGTGTCGTTCAGGTAGGGCAGGTCGCCCCGGGTCATCTTCAGCAGTTCGATGTGGTTGATGATCCCCTGCAGCGGCACGTTGATGTTGTGCGCGATGCCGGCCGCCATCATGCCCATGGTGGACAGCTTGGACTGCTGCATCAGCTCCAGTTCCATTTCCTTCTGCCGGGCTTCCAGCCGCTTGCGTTCGGAGATATCCCGCAGCACTCCCTGGGTCGCCGACTGCCCATCATAATTTACGTAACTAACGTTCACATCGAAGTCAATGATATTTCCGGATTTGGAAATGGCCTTGAACTCGTAGTTCAAGGGGATCTTCTCGCCTGCGGCCACCCGCCGGGTCCGCTCCATGATCATGGCCCGGGATTCCGGCGCCACCAGGTTCATGAAGTTGAAGTCCGACCGGTTCACCTCCTCCAGGCCGTATCCCAGCAGCTCTTCGAACCGGCGGTTGATGTGCACGAAACGCTTGTCCACCAGGATGTACATGGCGTCATTAGAATTCTCGAACAGGCTGCGGTACTTGCCTTCAGAATCCAGCAGCCGTTCGATCAGCTTCTGGTGCTGGATGAAGAGCGACAACTGCGGCTGAATCTGGTCCAAAAGGCCCTCGTGCCGGGGCTCGAAGGCCGCCGGGTTTTCCGAGGCCAGGAACAGCATGCCCAGGGGCACGCCGCCGTTGTTCAGCGGAGTGGCCAGGTAGGCCTGCGCCTCCATCTGCAACAGCATCCGCTCGTATTTCGATCCGGTCACCGGAATGCCGGTCTGGATGCGGTTGCGCTTGCCGTAGATGATCTGCTGGATCAGGGATCCCTGGTACGATTCGAAGTAATCTTCCGGCAGTTGCACGTAGCTTTCCAGGTCCTGGCGGTCGCCCGACGGCACGATCACCAGCTCCACCTGGTCGCGCTCTTTCTGAATCAGAGCGAGAATCAGGAAATGATGTGGAACCAGCCTCTGCATCTCCTGGCTTAGGCCTTTCAACGCGCGCTCCATGTCCAGTTCGCCCAGCAGGATTCGGTTGATGTCCAGGATGATCTGCTGCTGCCGCTGGTTCTCCTTGATGTCGGTGATGTCGCGGAACACCCCCAGCACGCCCTTCAGCCCGGCCTCCGGACTCATAAGCGGCGTGGCGGTGATGATCAGGGTGCGTCTCTCCCCGTCGGCCCGGATGATCTCCATTTCGTAATGGCTGCGCACTCCGCGGACCCGGCTGGCGGTGTGCTGGCGGACGATTTCGTACTGCTCGGGGGATAAGAACTCCTTCAGGTTTCGGCCCACCAGTTGCCCCGGGCCCACCCCGAACAGCCGCTCCGCGGCGGGATTGGCAAAGATAAGATTTTCCTCCAGGTCTCCGATGCTGACCCCTTCTCCCAGGCTGTCCACCAGGGTGCGGAACCGTTCCTTCTCTTCACGCAACGCCAGTTCCGCTGCCTTGCGCTCGGTGATATCCCGGGCGAAGCCGAACTCTCCGATTACCCGGCCCTCGCGACACTGCGGAATGCTGGTGAATTCCCCCACGATGTAGCCGCCGTCCCGGGTGGGGATGCGCAATTCATAGGGCGCGGGTATCTGGCCCTGGCTGACCTGCCCGGTGGTCTGCAGTGCCAGATCCAGATCCTCCGGATGGGTGAACTTTTCGATGTGCGCCCCCTGGTAGTCCGCCGAAGTCCACCCTGTCAGCCTCTCGAAAGTGGGATTAAGGAATTGGATGCGGCCTTCGGCGTCGAGGCTGTAGATGACGTCCGGGGAGTTCTCCACCAGCATGCGATACTGCTCTTCCCGGTGGCGCAATTCTTCTTCCGCCCGTTTCTCTTCGGTGACGTCCCGGATGACGGTGATGACCCGGACCACCCGGTCCCCCTCAAGCACCGGCACCTTCTTCGTCACCGTGTAGTATTCACGGTCATGAATGACGTTCTGCTCCATGGAGGTGAGGGGCTTGCCCGTTTCCAGCACGGTGCGGTATTCGTCAAACGCCGCTTCCGGCAGGAAGGGGAACACGTCGCGAATCTCCTGCCCGATGAAATCTCCGGAGTACTCCAATTCCCGGGCCACCCGGCGGAAGCTCTCGTTGATCAGGCGGAGGCGCAACTGGTCATCCACCACATGGATCCATTCCTCAAGCGCATCCACCGTGGAGTGGTAGAAATCCTCCGAACGGCGCAGGGCCGCGTAGGCCTGCCGCTGCTCGGTGACGTTCTGAACCATATTCAGGAGGCATTGCTCCCCCTCCAGTTCGATGAAATCAGTGGAGATCAAAAACTGGAGATTCCGGTTGTCCCGGGTGCACAGCTCGATCTCATAGTCGCGGATGCGATGCTCTTCCTGCATCTTGGCAATGTAGCTATGGCGCATTTCGGGGCTGGGCCAGATATGCAATTCCGTGGTGGTCCGGCCCAGCACTTCCTCCCGCTGATAGCCCATCATCCGCAGGAAGGTCTCGTTCACATCCTGAATCCGGCCTTCCAGGGTGGTGATCACGATCCCGGCGGGGTTGGAATAGAACGCCTTGGCGAAGCGGTCTTCCGACTTGCGCAGGGCCTCCACGGCCTTGCGCCGTTCAGTGACGTCCCGGATAATCCCCATGCTGGCGGGCCGCCCCCGGTACTGCACCAGGCTGGCCGAAATCTCCACCTCGCGGCAGGATCCATCCCGGCACTGGAATCGGGCTTCGTACAGGCTGGGCGCCTCCCCCCCCTGCAACCGGGTGCGGTAATGGGTGATGATCTGTTCCCGGTCTTCGGGATGAATGATGCCGATCCGGAGTTCCTGCATCTCCTGCAGCGTGTACCCGGTCATGGCGCACATGGCAGGATTGGCGAACTTGATATTTTCGTCCTGCAGGATGAACACGCCGTCGTGTGCCCGCTCCACCAGGGAAGTGAACTGCTCCTCGGACTCCTGCCGCGCCGCCTCCGCCTGCCGGCGCTGCTCCTGCAGATCCAGGCTGTGCAGGGCAAAAGCGATGTCCTCCACGACCTCCTGGAACAGCTCTGTCTCCTCAGCATCAATGGCCAGGTCTGTCGGCGAACTGACGTTCAACACCCCAAAGCACCGGCCGGAAGACTCCAGTCGGGCGCAAATTACCTTGGTCTGCTCCCCCCGGTCCGGCATGGAGCAGTTCCGGCACAACGCCATCCCATGGTCAAAAACCTGCACTCCGGGCTGCGATTGGGACAGGGCTGCGCGCCCGCAGGCCGGCAGGCCCTTCTCCGCCAGGAGGCGCATGAAGGCGTCGCCTCCGCCCTCGGATCTGGCTGCCTGGAGCGTGATCCGGCCGGTTTCATCCGTCAGGGCAATCCACGCACTGTGGTACCCCCGCGTTTCCACCAGGCACTGGCAGCAACTCTCGAGCAGCCGGTCGCGGTCCTTCTCCTGGGTGATGATGTGGTTGACCTTGCGGATGGCCCGCAGCACGGCGTTCAAGCGCTGCAGGTGATCCTGCTCTTTGTTTTTAGCTTCGGTACTGGTTGGCGTGGGGTCCTGATGAACCATGGATGCCTCCGGATGAGCCCGGCATCAACGGCCGGGCAGAATGCCTCGCTGGGAATCAGCCGGACAGAATGAAACCAAAGTGATGAGCTGAAAAAACCGGTTACGACAGGAGACGAAAAAAGCTCATGGCCAGCCCTCCGCCGCGGCGGAAGGTCGCCTGAACTTCTCCCAGGGTGTGCGGAAAAGTGGCGAGCAAGTGGGGTGGGTAAGCCTCTTGATTTGATGGAGGCGGCCCCGGTCGCAGCCGGGGCCGCCGGTGATCAGATTACATCCGGTACGACAGCGTCAGCACGAAGCTGGCCTGGCGCAGATCCTCTTCCCAGCCGGCCAGCAGCCGTTCCCAGGTGGCCCAGGTCAGCGATCCCTGGATCTGCAGGGCCGGGTCCACCAGGACCCCCAACCCGCCCGAGAACACGTGTTTGGCCGACAGCACCTCGCTGTCATCGAAAGGCGAGGGCAGGTATGCGTAACCCGCCTGCAAGCGGGCATCCACCCAGGGCAGCCAGTATTCCAGGCCGCCGTGCAGATCCACCGTAGGGCGGAGCTGGCGCGTGATTTCCCGGTTGGCCTGTTCCTTGTCGAAGCCCACCAGCGGGGGTTCGTCGGCGTAAGAAATCTGGCTCCAGTCGTTCAGCACCGCGTCGGCGGAAAAGCCGATGCGGTTGACCAGCGCCGCCGCGCCGATCCCCAGGCGGAAGGGGCGGGAAATGTGGTATTCGTACGTCTCGGAGAAAGTCTCCTCGGGGAAGAATTCCCCGCCAACCCTCTCTTCGAAGGATTCCGAGTAGCTCTCTTCGATGCCCAGTTTCAACGGAGTTTCCAGCGTGGCCCCGACCCGCAGCCAGGGCAGCGCCTTCAGCATCACTCCGGCCAGGAAATTGAAGCCGGACAGGTCGGCGTTGATGGACTGGTCGAAGGCGGAGAAATCGCCGTTAGGAAAATCGGTGCGCTCCACGTAGGAGTAATCGTCGAACCCGGTCCACAGCCGCGCCGCCAGACCCACGGAAACCGCCGGCGACAGGTCAATGCCACCGCCCAACGACCACAGGCCCAGCCGGCCTGATTCCAGTTCATCGGCCATAAACGCGGCGTTCCCGTCCTCGCTGGAAAAGGTCCCAAACGCATCGAAAGGATGCGCCATGTGGTATCCCAGGGCGAACACCAGGCTGCCCCGGTAGGTGGGCACGGGGAAAACCAGGCCCAGCTCATTCAGCCGTGTGCGGGACAGTTGGGTGCTGTTCAAGTCACCCTGGGGAATCATCGCCTCGTCGCGGGTGTAGTACTGCGACAACCCCAGTCCCAGCTCGATGCGGCGCACCGAAGCCAGTCCCGCGGGATTCCAGTACAGCCCCGACAGGTCGTCCGATAGCGCCCGGTACGCTCCCCCCAGGGCCGCCGGCCGGGCGCCGGAGCCCATTTCCACGCCTTGCAGGACCAGAATTTCCGAGTACAGCGTCTCGTCAATGCCCTGCGCCTGGGCCGGTCCCGCCCCCGGAAGGATCTGGAGCCCCATCAGCAGCGCGGCGCAGAGCGATATGAAAGCGTATCCGGTGATTCGCATGTCATTTCCCTCTGCGGCCCTGCCGCTCGTTATCCTGGTTGGTGTTCTGCTGCTGTTGCTGCTGCTGGTTGGTGTTGCCTCCGCCTCCCTGCTGCTGTCCCTGGTTATTAGGGGGCGGGGAGTAGATGGGCGGAGGATTGTTGGGCGGCGGGTTGGGCGAGGAAGCCGGCGAACCCAGCCCCCGGCGCGTATTCTGCCGCTCTTCCGGCGGTGGTTGCGGCGTTCCCGATCCGCCGCCCCCTCCCGGCCAACTGGGGTAACCGGGATAGTAGGGATTATAATTGGGATAAGGGTTATAATACCAGCCGTAACCCCACCAGGGGTCGTAATAGTACGACCGCCACGGGCTGCTGTAGTAGTGCTGGTAGGGGTAGAACCCGCCCCAGTACCCCCACCGCTGCCAGGGGTCGGTGTCGTAATAGTTGTACTGGTTGTAGTTCACTTCCGGCGAAACGGTCCCGGTCGAATCGTAGACCCTCGCCTCTTCCAGGCTGCGCGGCGGCTGGAAGGTGGTGTAACAGCCCGCCAGCCCCAGGACCACCAGGGTCAGAAGCAGCAGCCGGCTGATCCGCATGGCATCCATGTCCGTACCCTCTCGAGCCGAGGCTCGTTAAAACTTCGCCAACCACGTGATCCACCCCTCCCGGACGCAGGGGGAAGTCAGCATGGCTGTCCCTCATATTGAACTGGGAAAGGGACAGACTGTTCCCTCTGTCCCCTCCCCTGGGATGACTGGTATGGCGGTGAAAACCGGGTACGGCCGCAGTCCCCTAATCCCGGAACATTTCCCGCACTACCAGGAAGTCCGCCTCCCGCTTCAGGAAGGCCCGCACGCAGTCCTCGGCGAAATGCTTGCCCGCGCTCTCGATGATGATGGCCCGGGCGCGATCATGGTTGATGGCTTCCTTGTACACCCGCTTGGAGGTCAGTGCGTCGTAGACGTCGGCCACCGCCACGAGGCGGGCCGACAGGGGAATGGCGGTCCCGCGCAGGCCGTCGGGGTAGCCCGTGCCGTCCCACTTCTCATGGTGGTGGTAGGCGATTTCCTTGCCCATGGTCAGGAAGGATTCCCCCGCCAACTGCTGGTCCGCCGCGCGCAGGGCGTCGCCCCCGATGCGGGAATGCTGCTTCATGATCTCGAACTCTTCGGGCGTCAGGCGGCCCGGCTTCAGCAGGATGGCGTCGGGGATGCCCACCTTGCCGATGTCGTGCAGGGGACTGGAATTATAAATCCCCTCGATGTATTCCTCGGTGATGTAGGGGGCGTATTCCGGCTGAGTGGCCAGCTCCTCGGCCAGCAGGCGGGAAAAGCGGCGCATGCGTTCCAGGTGGTGGCCGGTCTCCGGATCGCGGTATTCGGCCAGTTTGGCCAGCCCCACCATGGCCACGCCCTGGGTCTGGCGAATCTGCTCCATCCGTTCCAGCAGCAGCTTTTCGAAGCGATCCCGGTCCATCATGGGGCGGCCGATGCCTACGTAGCCTTCGCGCCGGCCGGCGCTGTCCACGATGGGGGAGAAGGTGTAGTGCACCGCACGCCACTGCCCGTCCGGACCGATTTCCCGAATCTCCCCCTGGAATACCCGGTTGCGGGCCAGGTCTTCGCGCAGCTTCAACCGGCTGATTTCGTCCCACAGCTCGGCCGGACGCCCCACGACTGCGCTCTTCTCCAGGCCGGTGGCCGTCAGGCACTGCTGGTTCAAGTCGGCGATATTCTCCTGGGCGTCCAACACCACGATCTCCACTGCGGCGCTGTCCAGAAGGTACTGGCTGATCAATTCGGCGTTCATCGGTTTCCCCCATAAGATCTGGAATCTGCGTCATCCTGCGTCCGGGCACTGCCATGTTTCGCAACCCGCCCCCGCCGCCCCGGTTTCAAGTTGATACCGCCTCCCTGCGCCCCCCAGCGGGGAAGGCCGGTTCGACCTATAGTATTGCAAAGAATGGACCGAATGTCAACCGCTTTTTCCCCGGAACCGGGGCCGCCCCGCCTGAAAGCCCAAAGGCGGCGTTATTTGCCCACCGCTCCCCGCACGAATCCCCCGGCGCGTTCCAGCATCTCCCGGGCCGGATCCGCCTCCACCCCGCACAGGGCCATGACGATGGCGGTCTTGAGCTGCCCCCCGGCCCGGGCCAGCAGCTCGTCGGCCTGGTCGAAGTCCAGCCCCGTGGCCAGCATCAGCACCCGCCGGGATCGCGCCTGCAACTTCTGCGACCCCGCCCGCAGGTCCACCATCATCCCCCGGTAAACCTTCCCCTGGCGCACGAAAGCGGCCGTGGTGATCAGGTTCAGGATTATCTTGGTGGCCGTGCCCGCCTTTAAACGGGTGGACCCCATGACCACTTCCGGGCCCAGCACCGGAGCGATGACCACGTCGGCCGCCTGCCCCGCCGCCGCCGGGTCGGGCAGGTTGCAGATCAGCAGCACGGTGGCCGCCCCGACAGACCGGGCGTACTCCAGCGCCCCCAGCACGTAGGGCGTCCGCCGCGAGGCGGTGATCCCCACCACGGTATCACGATCCGCGAGCCCCAGAGCTTCCAGGTCGCGGCCCCCCTGCTCCTGGCGGTCTTCAGCCCCCTCCTGCGCCCGGAACACCGATTCCCGCCCCCCGGCGATGACCCCCGTCACCTGCTCCGGCGGGCTGCCGAAGGTGGGCGGGCATTCGGCCGCGTCCAGGATGCCCAGCCGCCCAGACGTGCCCGCCCCGATATAAATCAGCCGGCCCCCGGCCGCAAACGAGCGCAGCACCCGGTCCACGGCCTGCTCCACCTGGGGCAGGACGGCGCGCACGGCGGGCGCCACTTTGGCGTCCTCCTCGGCCATGAACTGCAGTATTTCCCCCACCGTCATGCGATCCAGTTCCCCCGCCCGCGGGTGGATGGCCTCAGTGGTCAGATCCTTGATTTCCTCGAATACCTGGCGTGACATGGTTCCCTTCACTGGGTAAGGATGATCCACAATATAACCAAACCCCCGGCCAAAGTCAACAGATATCCCCACTGGACGGCGGGTTCTTTTTATGGGATAGCGGGATTTATGCAAAATATTGCACTTGACAAGGCCGGAAAGATTCCGTATATTGGAGCATCCCCTTCCCGGAGATCGCCCATGCGCACACTCATCCTATTCACGATAATCCTGCTTCTGACCGTTCCGGCCCAGGCCCA
>QZKQ01000085.1 GCA_003599535.1 Candidatus Zixiibacteriota bacterium
CTACACCACCGTCGGCACCGGGATATACCACACCCTGGTGGCCCGCTGGGATACCACCGGGGCTCAGCAGTTCTACGCCCTTCGCACCGATTTCGACGCCGATCAGCGGATCCAACTGCGCCGCTATTTCAACGCCAACCCCACCGACATCGCCACCTGGACGGGGGCCCAGATACCCGGCGGCGTGCCCACCTCCAACAGTTGGCACCACATAGCCCTGAAGGTGCAGGGCGATCAGCTCTGGGCTTACTGGGATCACCAGTTGCTGCCCGGCTGCCCCTACACTGATGCGGTTTTAAGCCGCGGCTTCTTCGGCGGGTACGTCTTCGTCATGGCCGGCCAGGCCCAGACCCTGATTGACGATATCCTGGTCATCGGCGAAGCCGGGCCTCAGCCCTTCGACCTGGTGGCCCAGAATAACGTCATGCTGAACCAGAACCTGCAGCCCATGACCATCCGCGCGGAGGTGGGCCAGACTGTTTACTTCCGCCTGGATTGGGAGGCGCTAAACGGCACCGGCACCAGCCCCCCGTTTACCATCCGGCTGAACATGGACGGGACTCCCATTTTCAGCGCCAATCACCCCGGAGCCACGCCCAATACCGCCTACCAGACCCAGTCCACCGCCTGGACCGCCACCCTGGGCCAGCACGTCGCCCAGTGGATCCTGGACTTCAGCAACACGGTGATCGAAGGCAACGAAAACAACAACGCCCTCGCCGACACCTTCCTGGTCCTGCCGGTCGGATCGTTCGATTTCCAGGCCGACAGCACCTGGATCACCGACACCGCCCAGGATCCCTGGGAAGGGGATATCCACGCGGGCGATTCGCTGCGCTTCAAGCTGTTCTGGTCAGTGCCCCTGGGTTCGGGTAATTCCGGCCCCTTCAACGTCGCCATGACCATGGATTTCGAGAATTACTACCTGACCACCGTCCCCGGTGTGACTCCGCAGTCGCAGAACACCACCACCACCGGAATCTACGTGGCCACCGAAGGCTTCCACTTCTTCGAATGGGTGGTGGATTCAGGCAACTGGATCGAGGAGTTCAGCGAAGGCAACAACACCACCCTGGACGGCTTCGAAGCGCTGCCCTTCGTGGGTCTGCCCTGGGACCCCTCCGCGCCGGCGGCCCAGCCCGGCGACCTGGACATCGTGGGCGCCTACCCCAACCCCTTCAATCCCACGGTGACCCTGCGCTACCAGAATCAGGAACCGGGCCACCTGCGCCTGGCCGTGTATGACGCCGCCGGCCGGCTGATCACCGTCCTGGCCGACGGATTCCACGCCCCCGGCTCCTGGACGGCCGTCTGGGAAGGCGGCAAGATGGCGGGCGGGGCCTATTTCGCGGTGCTGGAAGGCAACGGCCGGCGATCGGTGCAGCCGCTGCTGCTGGTGAAATAGCGGTTGGCCTTCAGCCATTCGCCTTTGGCCATTAGCGGTAATGGCCAAAGGCCTTGCGTCAGGTCCTGGCCGCGAGATGAGGCTGGTTCCGGCCATGGTGAGTGCGATGCCTGGAGAACATACCTGCGGCGAGACCTGACGCCTCCCCTAGCCTCGCCCTCCGGCGTTGCGTCAGGTCTTAGCCGCGAGAGGACGGCTCGCTTCGGCAGTAATGGACGGAATGCTGGAAAGTGTACTGGCGGCGAGACCTGACGCATGACCTGATCAGAATCGTTGTTACGCATACCTCTGCCCGGGAGTGCCCGTCCCCTTCTGGCGGACATTCCCGGGCGAAGCCTGTCCCTGGACTAACGAGAGAAAGCGCGAACCCCATGATCCGAATCATCTGCGCCCTCCTCCTGGCGGCGTTGCTCGGGACGCCGGCGGGGGCCATTGAATCCGCCTTCGACTGGCCGATGGTGGCGTCCGGCCGGGTGCTGCTGGAGCTTGACGGCCCCCTGCCGGGCTCTCCCGCGCTGTTGACCGGCGACCCGGCGAGCACCGGGCGGACGGATCTGGACCCCCTCCTGGCCCAGATCGGCGCCCACCTGATCCGTCCGGTGGCGCCCCGCCATCAACCCGGCTGGTACACCGTATCCTTCTCTCCTGAAATCCCCGTCGAGCAGGCCGTGGCCTGGCTGGAGGAGAGCCCCGGCGTGATCCGGGCCTGGCCGGTGCCGCTCTACCGCCAATACGCCCTGCACCACCAACCCAACGATGTGCTGGCGCCCGGCCAGTGGCACCTGGCCCAGATCCACGGGCCGGAAGCCTGGGCCATCTGCCGGGGCGCAGAGACCGTGCAGGTGGGCATCATTGACGGCGGGGTGGATTACGTCCATCCCGACCTGGCGGACAACGTCTGGATCAACCCCTCCGAAGACCTGAACGGCAACCGCCTCATCGAACTGAGCGACTGGGACGGAGTGGACAACGACGGCAACGGCTACGTGGATGATTTCTGGGGCTGGGACTGGGTGGACGTGCCGGCCGGGGCGGTCTGGCCGGGGGAAGACCCCGGGCCGCCGGACAACGACCCGTCCGATTTCGACGGCCACGGCACTCACTGCGCCGGGGACGCCTCGGCCGCCGCGGACAACAGCCAGGGGGTGGCTTCGCCCGGTTTCCACTGCCAGGTCATGGCCCTGCGGGCGGGCTACCTGTCCAATGAGCCGGGGTCCCAGGGCCAGGGGTTGATTGACCTGGGCTGCGCTATTTCGGCCGTCTATTACGCCATGGAAGCCGGGGCGGAGGTTCTGTCCATGAGCTTCGGCGGGCCGACCCCCTATCCCCCCTTCACCAACACCCTGAACGCCGCCCACGACGCCGGCCTGGCGTTGGCAGCCGCGGCCGGCAACGACCACAGCAGCCAGATCAGCTACCCCGCCGGATCCCCCCACGTCATCGCCGTGGCGGCCACCGCCCCGGGCGATGTCCTGGCCGGCTTCAGCAACTTCGGCTCATGGATCACCCTGTGCGCTCCGGGGGAGGCCATTTTTTCCACCATCCCCAACGGCGGCTATGGCAACATGAGCGGCACCTCCATGGCCACGCCCGTCGCGGCCGGAGCCGCGGCCCTGGTAAAATCCCTGAGGCCGGACTGGAACAGCGACCAGGTGGGTCAGTGGCTGGCCCAGACGGCGGATAACATTGATCTGCAGAACCCCGGTTACGCCGGCATGCTGGGCGGCGGGCGGCTGAACCTGGCCCGGGCCGTGGACCTGTTCGTCACCGTGGATTCCCTGTGGACCGCCAACCCTGCCGGGGGCAGCCGCCTGGATTTCGGCCAGGACGCCCATATTTTTGTGCGCTACCACAAGTACCAGGGGCAGGCCGGCAACGTCACCCTGACCCTGTCCAGCCCCAACCCCCGTGTCAGCTTCACTCAGGCGGTGCACGCCGTGGGCAACTTGTCCGGCGGGCAGTCGGGCGACAACAGCGGCAACCCCTTCGTCTTGCAGGTGGAGTACGGCGGCGCCGACTATGAGATCGTGGAGCTGGAAGCCCACTTCACCGGCGACGGCTTCGCTTTCACCCAGCCGCTGGAAGTTCCGGTGGGGCGGGGCCGCCTCCTGCTGATTGACGCCGACCAGGGGCAGACCCAGAATACCTGCGGGTACTACCAGCAGGCCCTGCAGGAGCTGGGCTGGAACTGCGAGACCTGGAAGCGCGCCGAACGCGATGCCCTGGGGGCGGAATTAAGCCAGTACGAGGCGGTCATCCACTTCACCGGGTCGGCCCAGAATAACCTCTTTGCCCCCAGCGACTGGGACGACCTGGACGACTACCTGGACGGCGGCGGCAACCTGATCGTCAGCGGGCAGAATGTGGCCCAGAACCTGGCCGCCACGCAGCCTTCGGTCCTGAATACCATGGTGCGGGTGGAGTACCTGGCGCCGCAAGCCCCCATCATGGAAGTCAACGGGATCCCCGGCCACGCCGTCACCCAGGGGATGCACATGGTCATGACCGGACCGGGCGGAGCCTCCAACCAGACTTCCATGGACGTGATCGGCGCCCTGCCGGGAGCCCAGCCCTGGTTCCTGTATCTACCCGGCGCCCCGGATCAGTTGGCCGCGGTGCGCACCCGCATCGGCGTCGGCGACCTGATTTTCTGCGCCTTCGGCCTGGAAAGCATCGCCGATTCAACCTCCACCACCACCCGGCGCGAGCTCCTGGCGGCCATGCTGGACGCCTTCGGCCTGGTGGGCGTGGATCCGCCCCCGGCCGCGTCGCCGCCGGCCTCGCCCGGCCTGCTGAGCGCCTATCCCAACCCCTTCAACGCCCGGGTGCGGATCGCCTGGCGGCTGCCCCAAGCCGGCCCGGTAACCCTGGCCGTGTACGACCTGGCGGGCCGGGAAGTGGCCCGGCACACCCGTTCCTGGGCCCCCGCCGGACCGGGAGCCTGGAACTGGCAGCCCGGCCCCGCCCTGGGATCGGGACTGTACTTTATCCGCCTGCAAGCTCCCGGGCTGACCCTGCAGCAGAAATCCCTCTACCTGAAGTAAGCCATGATGCGGATACGATACCTCGCCTTCGTCCCCTTCCTGCTGGCCGGGGCCGCCGCCCTGCACGCCGGAGAAGGCAAAATCGCCGGCCGGGTCACCGAGGCCTCCAGCGGTGAGGCGCTGGTCAGCGCCAACGTCATCTTGGACGGCACCAGCCGGGGCGCGGCCAGCGACCTGAACGGGGATTACTTCATTCTGAATGTCCCCGTGGGGACCTACACCGTGGTCGTATCCCAGGTGGGGTACACCGGCCGGCGGGTCACCGGGGTGGAAGTGGCCAGCGAGCGCACCACCCGGCTGGACTTCGCCCTGGAACCTACCGTCCTGGAAATGGCTGAAGTCTCCGTCACCTGGCAGAAACCGCCGGTGGATCTCCAGGTCACCTCCTCGTCCGAAGTGCGGCGCGGCGAGACCCTGGAGCAGTTGCCGGTGCAGACCGTGGCCCGGAGCCTGGAGATCGTGGCCGGGGCGGCCACCGGGTCCGGCGGGGAGTTGCACCTGCGCGGCGGCCGCTCCGGGGAGATCGGCTACTACGTGGACGGCCAGAGGATTGAGGACCCCATTACCGGGGAGAGTCGTCTGTTCATCAACCGCGAGGCGGTCGAAGAGATCTCCCTAATGTCCGGCACCTTCAATGCCGAGTACGGGGATGCCATGTCCGGCATCGTGCAGATCGTCACCCGGGAGGGCGGCGACCGGCTGCGCGTGGAGGCGGAGTACTTAAGCCCCGTGGTCAATTCCAGCCCCTACCGCCGGGCCGACTGGGTGCGTCCGGGCAGCGACGCCGTCCGCAACGAGGCCGGGCAGTCGCTATATCAGCCCACCACGGTGCTGGATGAGTCCGCCAACCTCGCGCCCACGCCGGGACGCTTCAGCCTCTCTCTGGGCGGACCGCTGAGGCCGTTGCCCCGCAGCTCCTTTTTCCTGAGTTCCGTCCTCAACAACGAGGACAGCCACCTCCCCTTCGGCTTCGATCAGGAGCGGGGCTTGAACGGCAAGTGGACCCTGGCCCAAGCCGGCGGCGCCAAACTGACCCTGTCCGGTGGATACTACTGGGAAAATTACCAGAACTACAGCCACGCCTGGAAGTACGTCCCCGAGCACTACCACCGACATTTTCTGCGTGACCAGCGCCTTGACGCCCGCTGGACTCAGCCGCTGGGCCGGGAGGCTTTCCTGAACTTCTTCGCCGGGTACCACCGCACGCGGCACGACGTGAAGATCTTCGAGGAGTGGGCCGATTACGTGGCCGCCGGCTACCAGAAGGCCGACTTCACCTTCGCCCAGTGGTTCTATGACGAAAACGACTGGTCGGATACCTGGCAGGAAAGCCGCACCGAGACCTGGTCGGCGGGAGCCAACGGATCCTACCAGTACGGCCACCACCACCTGCTCAAGGGCGGGGTTGAAGGGCGCCTGATGGACATCAACATGCGGGACATCCGCGAACTGGAGATCGGCCCGGACGGCCAGCCGGCGGGGCTGATTGACGCCTACCGGGAGAGCCCCGTCGAGGCGGCCGCTTACCTGCAGGACAAGATCGAGCTGCCCTACCTGGTGGTCAACGCGGGCCTGCGCTGGGACTACGCCGACCCCCGTTCCACCGGCTGGACCAACCCGGAGAATCCCGATTCCGGCCTGTCCTCTACCCCTCGCCACCAGCAGCTCAGCCCCCGCCTGGGGCTGGCCCACCCCATCAGCGAGAAGCTGAGCCTGTACTTCGCCTACGGCCACTTCTTCCAGTATCCGGACTACGTCACCCTGTTCATGAACACCGCCGACCTGAACCCGGACACCCTGTCGCAGCGCTCCTTCGACGCCGTGGGCAACCGCGGGTTGAACCCCCAGCGCACCGTGGCCTACGAGGTCGGCCTGAAGGGCAACCTGAGCGAGAACCTGGGCTTCACCGTCACCGCCTTCTACAAGGACATCACCGACCTGGTGGGCACCAAGCAGGTGCGGGTGGGGACCAAGTACTCTTATGCCCTGTTTCGCAATATTGATTACGCTTCCGTGCGCGGCGTGACTCTGGGCCTGACCCGCACCCTGGCCGAGGGCTGGTCGGTGGAAGGCAACTACACCTACTCTGTGGCCAAGGGGAACTCTTCCGAGCCGCTGCAGGGCTTCTGGAACGCCTACTACCAGATGCCCGAGGCGGTGCAGGAGTACTACCTCGATTTCGACCGCCGCCACGTGCTGAACGCCATCGTGACCTGGCAGTCGGGCGCGGCGGCCGGCCCCGGCTTCCTGGACCGGCTGAAGTCCGGGATCAATCTGGGGGCCACCGCTTCCTGGGCCAGCGGCCTGCCCTACACCCCCTACACCGGCGCGGGCGAACAGTTGGCCCTGAACAATTCCGCCCGCATGGATCCCACCGCCACGGTGGACCTGCGCCTCTCCAAGCGGCTGACCTCGGGGCCGGTGAGCGCCTCGCTGCTGGCCTATGTGGAGAACCTCTTCAACCTGACCAACGACCTGGTGGTCAACACCAGCACCGGCGAACCGTGGGAGGATCCCCTCGAGGGCAACGCCGTGGCCTACGACCAGATCCACGACCCCTCCCGCGTGGACCTGCCGCGCACAGTGCGAGTGGGGTTGGGGGTGGAATTCTGAGCCGCAGGTGGCACAGCCACTTCTTTCGCTTTGCGCGGCGATGAACGAGCGTAGAGGTCAACCCGATAGGGTTGAACATGGATAGCCGTAGGTGCCACTCAGTGGTCCCCTCGGGAAAACCTACGGTATGGATGCACCCTCCTCCCCTTCCCGACCCCGAAGGGGTCGAACCATGTCATCCGCGTAATCTGTTAAATCGGTGAAAATCTGCGATTCAGACAGGAGGAAGCATCCTCCGCCGCCAGGAATCGCTTCGCTTTAATCCTGGCGGCAACCACGAAGAAGCGTCCCGCTTCAGCGGGACTGCAGCAGGATAGCCCGGGAATTCATTCCCGGGCGAGCAGGGACCGCCTACCCGAGATAGCCCGGGAATCCCCGCCGGCAGGCGGATCCGTCCCCCGACGAATATACCCGGGTGGGGAGTACCACCTTCCCCCACCCACCCCTGAAGGAGTGGGCTATGTACCATCAAGCCCCCTGATGGGGCTCCCAAGCTATGCGTCCGGCCCTTCGTGGGACCTCATAATCATCCCTGGGAATTAACCCGGATAACCCATGCTCCGGAACCTCCTCTTCCTCTGCCTCCTACCCGCCGCCGTGCTGGCGCAGCCACCGGCCAAGATCGGTCCCCACGCCCTGAAGGACCCGGATCGTTACTTCCGCCCCGACGGGATCGAAGCCCTGTCCGACCGGGCGGTGGGCCTGCTGGACAAGGGCCAGGTCGGCGACCTGGTGACCAACTACGGCATTCTGGCGGACTTCCACCTGGGGGCGCCCGCCCTGCACTGGCCGCGCAACGGATCCGACGTGCAGCATTACGGCTTCGGCGTGGGCCTGATCCTGGTGGCTGACGGCACGGTGATCTCTTCCATCTATGACCCCTCCTCGGCGGCCCTGGATTTCGGCTGGGAGGCGGCCGACGGATCGGCGGGGACCCACTACAACGCCACCCGCACCCCCGCCAACACCGCCGGCGACGGCGTCACCCCCTTCCTGGCCTTCAGCGACATCCGCGACACCTGGCCGCTGGTCAACGGCCAGCCCGCCTGGCCGGGGGACTTCCGCCTCAACCTGGAAGATTCCCTCCAGGGGCAGGTGGCCGGGGAATTCGTTTCCGACCGCGACGTTTTCGCCGTGGTGCGGGATGACTATGGCCTGGGCCTGGTGCTGGAACAGACCGCCTATACCTACGGCCGCCCCTACGCCGAGGATTTCTTCTTCGTCCGCTGCCGGCTGATCAACCAGGGGACGGTCGGCTATGATTCCTGCTATATCGGATCCCAAGCCGATCTGCGCCCCGACCACTACGCCGACGACCTGATCAACAGTTGGGCGATGGAGCCGTATGACCAGACCCCCTCGTTCTTCTACAAGTGGGACTACAACGGCGTCGCCCAGCGCATTGATTCCAGCCATTTCGACGATCTCTGGACCGGGCCGGTGGCCCGCGTGGGCGTGGGGATGGTGGATACCCCCAACGGCCTGGGAGTCACCTCCTTCCATTACTACCACGACGACAACTCCCCCGTGGAGGACGCGTACTTCGCCGCCCTGCTGGCCAACGACGCCCAGGCGCCGCTGGAAGGGATGGACCGCTACTTCCACGGCGCCGATCCAGCCTTCGACGATCCCGCCCTGTGGACCCAGGTGGACACCGACAGCATGCCCGGTGCCAAAATCACGTTCCTGTTCGGCAGCGGGCCGTTTTCCCTGGCGCCGGGAGACAGCGTGGACTTCGCCCTGATCTTCGCCCTGGGGGCCACCGAGGCCGACCTGCGGGACAACGTCGAGATGGCCTACTACATGGCCAAAGAGCGCGCCTACCAGGGATCCGGGCCGCCGGCGCTGCCGGCGCTGACTGCCATCCCCGGCGACGGCCGGGTCACCCTGGTCTGGGACAGCCGGGCCGAGGCCAGCGTGGACGTGATCAGCGGCCAGGCCGACTTCGAAGGCTACCGGCTCTACAAGAGCGCCGACCGGGGCCTGACCTGGGGCGACCCGGTGACCAACTTCTACGGCGAGACCGTCGGCTGGGTGCCGCTGGCCCAGTTCGACCTGGTGGACGGCGTCACCGGCCTGGATCCGGCCTACGGGCCCGCCTTCCCCAACGCCAACCAGTGGCTGGGCGACGACACCGGCATCCAGCACTTCTTCGCCGACGAGGACGCGGTCAACGGGCAGGAAGTGTGGTACTGCCTCACCGCCTACGACCGGGGGGTATTCGACCCGGGTGATCCTTCCCTGACCGAGCCCAGTTACGAGAACTCCATCGGTGCGTCCCCCTACGACGTGAACGTCGCGGTCGTGACGCCCGGCACCGCCGCCTCCAACCTGCAACCGGGGTCCGGCGGCCCCTTCGTGGAGGTGGGCGGGCGGGTGGCCGACGGGCAGTTGGATCTGCTGGTGGTGGACCCCGCCGCCCTGCTGGATCACACCTACCGGATTACCTTCAACGACCCCGGAGACACGGTCGTGGTGGGATCCGACACCCTGGTCGCCGACACCCTGACCCTGAACCTGGAAGACCTCACCGCCGGCACCGGCTGGTTCACCGACGCGCTGACCGGCGAGACCTTCCCCTACGTCAACTTCCCCTTGAGCGGCGACGGCCAGCCGGTGGTCAACGGCTTCCGCCTGGTCGTCAGCAACATCGCCGGCGCCGGCCTCCGCACCCTGGGCTGGACCACGGTCCAGGGGGACAGCAGCACCTTCGACTGGTGGACCGGGGATCGGCATCCCGGCAATTCCTCCTCCTACGCGGAAGTCATCGAAGGCCTGGATGACTGGCGCGTCACCGTCACTGCGGACTGCGTCTGGGCTCCGGTGATCGCGGCCGGCTTCGGCACGGAACCGGAGGACAGCTTCCGCGTGCCGTTGCAGGTCGAGCGGGCGGTGTACGAGACCGGGGGCGAATGGGTGGACGCCACCCCCTACCTGATGATTTCCGACCTGCAACTGGTATTCCCCGGCAGCCCTTCGGTGGGTCCCCTGGGCTGGGATCTGACGCCTGGCGGCCTGGGGTACAATCCCAACGCCAACACCGGCACCCTGTGGCCCGACCTCCTGATCCTGCGGGACGACGGCGATGATTCCACCGGCTCCCTGATCTACCTGAAGACGCAGAACGGCCCGGCCGAGGCCCGTCCCCCCTCGGTGGGCGACGTCTTCACCCTGGAGACCTACAAGCCGTTCAATGGGCAACTGGTGTACGAATTCACCACCCAGGGGATGGCGGACGCGCCCCAGGGTCCCGACCTGTCCCAAATCAAGGTGGTGCCCAACCCCCTGATCGTCAGTTCCGGCCTGGAAAGCAACCCCTACGAATCGAAGGTGATGTTCACCCACCTGCCCGCCCCCTGCGACATCACCATCTACACGGTATCCGGCAACGAAGTGGCCCGGCTGCACCACGAAGGCTCCGGCGGGGAAGGCTTCACCTTCTGGGACACCCGCAACCACCACGGCCAGAACGTCGCCTACGGGCTGTACGTCTATGTGGTGAAGACCCCCTCGGGGGCGACCTTTACCGGCAAACTCATGGTGATCCGATGATGACGCGAATCCTGAAGCCGGCCCTGGTGGCCGTGCTGCTCCTGACTGCCGCCCGGACCTTCGCCTTCGACAAGGTCGGCACCACCGCCGCCCAATTCCTGCAGATCGGGGTGGGGGGGAGGCTGCCGGCTCTGGGCGGCGCGGGCGTGGCCGCCGTGGAAGGGGCCGAGGCCCTGTACTGGAACCCGGCCCGCCTGACCGCCCGGCCCGCCTGGTCCCTGTCCGCCTACTACGCCGACTGGATCGCCGACCTGCGCCACCAGTTCGTCGGCCTGGGGGTGCCGCTGGGGCCCTCCACGGTGCTGGGGGTGTCTGCCGTGGGCTTGAGCGCCGGCGAGTTCGAGCAGACCACCGTCAGCTTCCAGGAAGGCAACGGGGTGATGGTGGAATACTTTGACCTGGCCCTGGGAGTCTCCCTGGCCCAGCGGCTGACCGACCGCTTCAGCGCCGGCGGCACGGTGAAGTACATCCACCAGAAGCTGTTCGCCGAAACCGCCTCGGCCCTGGCCGTGGACCTGGGCACCTCGCTGGCCACCGACCTGCCCGGCTTCACCATCGGCATGGCTATGACCAACCTGGGCGGGGAGATGACCCTGGACGGCCCCGACCTGCTGGCGCAAGGGTCGGGCGGAGCCCAGACCGAATACCAGGTGTCGTCCTGGCCGCTGCCGCTGAACTTCCAGGTGGGCCTCGCCTGGCGCCTGCTGGGCCGGGACGAGGCCCTGTGGCACAATGCCACCCACCAGGCGCTGCTGGTCGCCGACGGCCAGCACCTGAACGAGGGCATGACGCGCGGACGGATTGGCGTGGAGTATGGCCTGGCCCGGATCCTCTACCTGCGCGGTGGGCGGGTGATCGGGGCGGACGTGGAGGACTGGACCGTGGGGGCGGGGCTGAACCTGGAGCTGCGCAGTTTCCGGGTGAGCGCGGATTTCGCCTGGGCCGATTTCGGCGACCTGCAGAGCGTGCAGCGCATATCCCTGACTCTGGCGGGGAGGTGAGGGCAGGACAAATAACGGGAGAACAGGGAAAGGGTCTTCTCCCGCGCCCGGGCCATGATGGAAATACCTTATCCCGGGCTTCCGGTTTGTCCTGCCAAACACATAACCGAAAAAAATTAATTTTCCGGAAATATTGCTTGACATGATCTGCATGTTTCCGTATATTAATACGGCTGCCGATTACCTCTACTCTCGCATCCCCCTCACCTGTTCTGATCCTCACTCCGTCAACACATATATCATCTGCGTTTACATACCATAAGAGGAGGTACCATGCTCCGGCTACGGATAGCTCTGCGCTGGCTGGGAGTGCTCCTGTTTTCCGGTTGGGGCTTCACTGCTGCCTGGGCCCAACCGATGAACCTGGGAGCGGTGTCCTACAGTCTCATCAGCGGCACCTACAGCCATGTGGCCGTTCAAGGGGATGTGGCCTTCGCGGCCACGGGTTACGGCATCAAAATCATGGACACCAGCAATCCGGTCAACCCCGTGGAAATCGCGTATCTTCCCACCAATGGATTCTGTAAGAGCGTAACCGTCGTGGGGGATTACCTGCTGGCTTCCGACTTTGGGACCGGATTACTGGTTTACGACGTCAGCGATTTGGAGGACATCCAGCTGCTCGACGTTCTCCCCCTGTCCGGGGACCTCCGCTACGTGTGCCCGGCGGGCGATTATCTCTACGTCACGGCCGAAGGCGACGGCGTGCTGATCGTGGATTTCAGCGATCCCCAGAACCTCCAGTTGGTGACCACGCTGTACACCGGGGGCGAAACCTTCTATGCCCTGGCCTACAACAATTGGCTGTATGTGGCCTTGGGCATCGCCGGAATGGGGGTCTACGACATCAGTGATCCGGAAGATCCCCTGCTCTCCCTGATCTGGAACATGCCCGGGGGAAAGACCACCTGCATGTACCTGTTCCCCTCGGCGGACTACCTGGCCGTGTCGGATTTCCTGAACGGGGTCTACCTCCTGGACATGACCCACCCCTGGATTCCCACCTGGACCTCTACCTGCTCGCTGGCCAACAGCTACGCCACCTACGTCACCGGCCGGGATAACTTCGTCGCCTGTTCCTATGCCGCCGAAGGGATTCAGACCTTCAACGCGAGCGGCAACCAACTGGACTACCTGGAGATCGGGAACAAGTGCGGCGGCGTCTTTGCCGTGGGTGATTACCTGTACGTGTCCCAGGGGGATTCCGGATTGAACGTCATCAACAGCCAGACTCCCAGCAACCTCTATTCCCAGGCCGAATACCCGCTGCCGGGCCAGGTGTGGAACGTGGAGGTCCGGGGCAATGTGGCCTACGTGGCCAACATGCTGGAAGGGCTGACGGTGATGAACGTCGCCAATCCCGCTGCGCCGGTGAAGGTGGAGAGCCACCCCACCGTCTGGTGGGCCAAGGACGTGCTGGTCTCGCCGGACGGCAATCACCTCTATGTCGCAGACTTCGGCGCCGGCATCCAGGTGTATAGCCTGTCGGATCCGCTGCACCCGGCCCTGGTGGGAACAGCCGCCACGATCCCGGATACCGGAGCTCACGGCCTGGTCTACCGCAACGGATACCTCTACGTGTCCAACTACCTGGCCGGCATGAACGTCTTCGACGTCACCGATCCCACGGATCCCACCCTGGTGTACGTGACCCCGGATACCGTGGACTCCTACCGCGAGGTGGCCTTCACCGAGGATGGTCAGCACATTTTCGCCGTGGCGGAGGATAACGGCATCCTGGTGTACACCGTGATCGCACCGGATTCCCTCCACTACGAGTACACTTTGACGGTCTGCCGCACGCCCAACGACATCTGCATCAGCGGAGATTACGCCTACGTCGCGGATGGGGCCTACGGACTGAAGGTACTGGACGTCAGCAACTACGCATACGTGTTCGCGGTGGATTCTCTGCCGACCCTGAGTCAGATGTTTGGGGTGGGGCTGTTGGATGAAAATCACCTGGCGATCGCCGACTACGAGGCGGGTGTGGCCGTGGTCAACATCTCCAATCCCCTGAATATCAGTGAAATTGACCGCTGTGAAACTCCGGGATTCGCCCTGAACGTGACCGGCGGCGGCGATTACCTCTACGTCTCCGATATGTACGAGCTGACCGTCATGGATCTGTACGCCGCGGGCGTTTTAGACCCGGGCTCCGGCCCCGGCCTTCCCGGCGGCCTCGTGCTGCACCCAGCCTATCCCAATCCCTTCAATCCGGCCACGGCCCTGACTTTCGAACTCCCCGCCCCGCAGAGGGTCCACCTGGGCGTCTTCGACACCCAGGGACGCCGGGTGGCGGTACTGGCGGACGGCTGGTTCTCCGCGGGCGGGCACCAGGTCACCTTCCGGCCGGATAACTTGGCTTCCGGCATCTACTTCGCCCGGCTGGAGGCCGGCAATGCCCGTCAGGTCCAGAAACTGCTCTACGTGAAGTGACCAGGCAGGATTCCCCGGCCGGCCAGGGGCCGGTCTGCGGGATTCAGCGCGAAACGACAATTATCACTTCCCCATGGAGGGTCATCATGTTTCAGCATAAACGGTCGCGTATAGCCGGTGGGGCGCTGGTGTGGATCTGGCTGCTGGCAAGCCTGCCGGCGGCGTGGGGCAACATCCACATCGAAATCACCAGCGTGAACGCGGACAATTATCCCGTCATCCACCTGCTGGCCCGGGCCACGGACGAGCAGGGCAATTACATCGAGGACTTGGGTGAGGTCAATTTCGAAGTGCGGGAAAACGGCACGTTGATCAATGAGGCGGTGGAAGCGCAGTTCGGGTACATGGCCGTCACCCTGGTGATGGACGAGAGCGGGTCCATGATCGGTTGGGAGCAGGAGGTCATCCAGGCTTGCAACTATTTCGTCAACGGTTTGGATAACCTGGACAAGGGCGCCATCGTCAAGTTCGCCACCACGGCGGCCGTGACCGTGCCCATGACCTACTACAAAAGCCTGCTGTTGCAGGCCATTTCCACCTATGATCCCGACGGCATGACGGACCTCTGGGACGCCATCGACCTGGGCATCCAGGAGTGCTACTACGAGCCGGAAAAGAAGGCCGTGGTCGCCTTCACCGACGGCAATGACAACCAGCCCGGGGTATCGGCCGCCCAGTTGGTCCAGGAAGCGGGGACGGAGATCACCCTGTACACCATCGGCATTGGGCAGATCTCGCCGGATTCCCTGATCTACATCTCCGAGCAGACCGGGGGTTTCTACCTGCCCATCGTCAACCCCTCCCAGATGGAACAGGTCCTGGATGACATCCGCCAGGACATCGGCAACCTGTACGACCTCTACTACACCACCCCAAGCCCCGCCTGCAACGGGTCCGTGCGCAACCTCGAAGTGGTGTGCAACTACCAGGGGTATTCAGCGTGGGATACCATCAGCTACGTGGCGCCGCTGAATCCTCCGCCGGTCATCGCCTTGAGCCAGACCACGCAACAGCTCCTGGGGGTGATGCAGCCCGCCGGATTGGCCCTGAACGTCACCTGCAATATCGGCTCCTTCTATCCCATCGAGAACGCCCGCATTTACTACAAGAACGTCAACGCCGTCTACTTCACCCAGGCGAATCTGCTCTCGGGCGGCGGCCACACCTATTACCTGAATATCCCCGGCAGCGCGGTGCAGTCACCGGGCCTGGAGTTTTACCTGCAGGCCACCAACGATCACGGCGCCACGGTGACCCTGCCCGGATTCCAGCCCGCCGTCCTGGCCTTCAGCATCCCGGTGTCACCCAACCAGGCGCCGTCCATTACCTGCGAATTGCCGGAGGAATGGCTGACCCGGCGCAGCCTGCCGGTGGAAGCCACCGTCACCGACCCCAACGGCAGCATCAGTTCGGTCAAACTCTACTACCGCGCCCCCGCCGTGTTCACCTACGAAGAACTGCCCATGACCTCCCAGGGCGGCGGAGGTTACCAGTGCGTCATCGAGGGGCCGGAGCTGAACGCCGCCAGCGATCTGGACATTTTCATCGTGGCGTGGGACAATCAGGATGTGGCCAGGTTCTGGCACCTGGCGGATGATCCCTTCCACCTCGAGGTGGTCAACGAGCTGGGGCCCACCCCGCCCGCCGTCAACCTGACCAGCCAGACTCCGCCCATCGTCATCCCGGCCGCCGGAGGGCAATTCTTTTACACGATGGAAGTGATCAATCCCATCCCCAGTTACGCCCAATGCGACGTCTGGGCCGACATGGTTACGCCGGCCGGCGCCGTGCAGGAGCTGGGCCTGCTGGAAGATGACCTGGTGCTCTTCGGCGGGGAAGTGAACACCGACGCCTACATTCAGGAAGTGCCGGGGACCGCCGCTCCGGGGGATTACCTCTTCCGGGTGCACAGCGGTGATTACACCACCCAGGAAATTTACTATACCGACAGTTTCTCCTTCACCAAGTCCGCTACGCTGGCGGGGCCGCCCTATAATAACGGCTGGCGATACTACCCGGTCGGCCAGGCGCCGCAAGAGGGCCCCGGGTGGGCCGGGGGCGAGCCCGCCCTGCGCCGGGCGTTTCCCAATCCCTTCAATGCCACTACCAGCCTGCAGTTCTACCTGCCCGAGGCGGATCACGTGACCCTGATCATCTACAATGTCCAGGGGCGGGAAGTGGCGCGCCTGGCAGACGGCTGGCTCCCGGCCGGCACCCACGAAACCTGGTGGGACGCCCAGGCGGTCTCCTCCGGCGTGTACCTCTGCCGCCTGATCACCCGCCGGGGTGCGGTGACCACGCCCCTGAACCTGGTCAAGTAACGCCACCGACAGGGAGGTGAACCATGTGCGGAAAACCGATAACCCGGCGGGAGTTCATCGCCGGGGTGGGGAAGGGAACGCTGACCACGGCGGCCCTGGTGTCCGGCGGATCGCTGTGCCGTCCCCTGCTGGCCGCCGGCAGCCGGATGGACCCCCGGGTGCGTCTCCCCAATCCCTACGTCAATGCTCTGGGGCAACCCCGCCTGGTGTGCGTGGAAGGGGATGACTTCGCCACCATGCTGGCCGCCGCGCTGGAAGAATTGGGCGGATTGGACCTGCTGGTCAACAACAACCAGGAGGTGCTGATCAAGCCCAACCTGGTGGCCAGCGGCGAACTGTACCCCACGATCACCGACGTCAATTCCGTCGTCACCACCATCCAGGCGCTGCAGCAGGTGACCACCGGGACGATCAAGGTGGCGGACAAGGGCAGCATTCAGTCCGAGCATTTTTACCATGACGTCGGCTTTTACCCGGCCGTTCCCAATGCCGGCGGCGTGCTGGTGACCATGAACGACACCTATGCGGTCAGGCGGTCCACCTGGCCGCCGGAGATCCCGGATTTCCTGGTCTACACCGACATTTATGACGCCCCCCTGATCATCAATTTCCCCAACCTGAAGCGCCATCATGCCGCTTCGCTCTCCGGTACGCTGAAGAACCACGTGGGCACGGTGGCGGGTCCGGGCGGCGGCCCCACCCGGGAATACCTGCATTCCCTGCCGGACCTGGAATTCAAGCAGACGGTGGCGGAAATCGCCGGGCTGATCAACCCGGAACTGTGCATCGTGGACGCGCGGACCATCATGACCGTGACCGGGCCCTACCAGGGCTGGGGCGGCGTGCCGGTCCCGGCCAACCGCATCATCGTGTGCGGCGATCCCGTCGCCGCCGAAGTCTACGCCTCCCAGATCATGGCCGAACTGGACGCCACCTACGATCCGGCCAGCACCCAGCCGCAACTGGATCGCGCGGTGGAACTGGGAATGGGCACGGCCGACCTGGGGCAGGCGGAGGTCATCTACCTCAACCTGACCGGAATACCCGCCTCTGCGGATCCAGGGCGGTGTGACGGCTTCCGCCTGGAGCCGAATTATCCCAACCCCTTCAACCCCTCGACTGCCATTACCTTCTCGCTGCCCCATCCCTGCCGGGTGCGCCTGCAGGTGTTCGATCTGGCCGGCCGGAAAGTGGGAAAACCCCTGGTAAACGGCGCGATGCCCGCCGGCCTCCACCGGGTGGAATTCCATGGCGAGGGATTACCTTCGGGCGCCTACGTGTACCGCCTGCAGACCACCGCAGGGCCCTTTGGGGGAGACGGCTTCACCGCCGCCGGCAAGATGACCCTGCTGAAGTAGGCGGCGGACACATCAATCGCAATCGGAGGGCGATGCACCGCATCGCCCTCCGGCGTTTTTGGCCAGTTCGGAAGGCCATGCTTCGTCGTGGCCCAAACTGGCGACCTTCTTCGATGCCCCCATGGCCACGATCCGTCAGGTGACGGATGGCCCTCCGAAGCGATACCCATCAGGAGAGCTGCTCGGGAAGGCTCCCCTCTCCGCGCTTTTCGGCTCGCGGGGAGAAATGTTGCCTTCCCTGCCACAATCTGCTTGACAACGGCGTTTTTCTTTGCTATATTGAATGGACTTTGCGGATTTTACCCGGGCGGACCATGCCCAAGACCGTCGCTGTCCTGCAGCCCTTTTACCTCCCCTGGAAAGGGTATTTCGACCTCCTCGCCCGGAGCGACGAATTCATCCTCTTCGAGCAGGTGCAGTACGTCAAGCGGTCCTGGATCAACCGCAACCGCATCAAGACTCCGGCCGGGCCGGCGTGGCTGACCATCCCGGTGCAGGTCAGCGGCCGCTTCGCCCAGTCCATCGCCCAAACTGAGATCAGCGACCCCGGCTGGGCCCGGCGGCACTGGGAGACTCTGCGGCGCTGCTACGCCCGGGCGCCGTACTTCCCCGCCTGGCGGGAAGCCTTCGAGGCGCTCTACCTCGACTGCCGCGAAACTTCGCTGTGCCGCGTGAATTACCACTTTCTGGCCGCCGTCTGCGAGATGCTGGGGATTGCCGCGCGGTTCTCCTGGTCGGGAGACTTCCGCCTGCTGGGGGAACCCACCGAGCGCCTGGTGGACCTCTGCCGGCAGGCCGGCGCCACGACGTACCTGACCGGCCCCCGCGCCCGGGCCTATCTGCGCGAAGAGCTGTTCCGGGAAGCCGGCATCGCCCTGGAGTACATGGATTACCGCGGCTATCCCGAATATCCGCAACTGTACCCTCCGTTCCTGCACGAAGTCAGCATCGTGGACCTGATCTTCCAGACCGGACCGGAGGCCGCGAAATACCTGCAACGCACCGTGTCTCCCTTGAGCTGAGGCCCATGATACCGCCCCCCAAACAGACCGGAACCGCCCTGCCCTTCCCTGCTGTCCCCGTCCGCCTGTCGGTGGTCATCCCCGTGTTCAATGACGCCGAAGCGCTCCCCGAGCTGCACCGCCGCCTGAGCGCCGTCCTGCCGGGGCTGGCCGCCCGCCACGAGATCATTTTCGTGGACGACGGCAGCCGCGACCGTTCCGTGGAGGTGCTGCTCGACCTGCAACGGCAGGACCCCTCCGTGCAGGTGGTGGAGCTGACCCGCAACTTCGGTCAGCCCAACGCCATCGCCGCGGGGCTGGACCGCGCCGCCGGCGACCTGGTGGTGGTGATGGACAGCGACCTGCAGGATCGCCCCGAGGACCTCCCGGTCCTGCTCGAGGCGCTGGAGCGTGACGGCGCCGCCATGGCCGTGGCCCGCTGGAGCGACCGCCATGACCATCCGCTGAAAGTCGCCGCTTCCCGCCTGTTTCACGCCGCCGCCAACCGCCTCTCCGGCCTGGCCTACCCCTCCCGGGTGCGGACCTTCCGCGCCCTGCGCCGCTCGCTGCTGGACGACCTGGCCGCTTTCCCGGAAAAAAACGCCACTGTCATCAGCCTGTTGACTTGGACCGGCCGCGACTCCACCGTGGTGGACCTGGTGCGCGACCCGCGGTTCGCGGGGAAGAGCGGCTACACCTTCCTGCGCCTGCTCAAGCTCTCCCTGAACCGGATCTTTTCCCATTCGCTGAAGCCGCTGCGCCTGGCGGCGGTGGTGGGCCTGGCCCAGACTCTGGTCAGCCTGGCGCTGGGGGCGTGGCTGGCGGTACGGGGCCTGGCACTTTCCCAAGTAGTCCCGGGCTGGGCCGTCCTGGCGGTGCTGACGGCCTTCTGCTTCGGCCTGACCTTCCTCTTCCTGGGCCTCCTGGGCGAGTACGTGGGGCGCATCTACGTGGAGATGCAGGGCCGGCCCCGGTATATCATCAAAAAGGTTCACCCTGGCGAGAGCAACCATGCCTGAGCCGCGTGACGTCATAATTATAGGAGGGCTGGGGGACGGCACCGTAGTGGCCGCGGCCATGGACGACGCCGCCCGGCGCGGGGATTTCCCCTGGCGGGTGGCCGGTTACTTGAACGACCGCCTGGAGCCGGGGTCGGACCTGGAGGGCCATCCCGTGCTGGGCCGCCTGGACGACCTGCCCCGCTTCCTGGCCCGGGACTACCACTTTCTCTACACCATCTACCGCATTGACGGGCAGGACCTCCGCCTGGCCCGGTTCGATAGCCTGGGCCTCCCGGAAGCACGGCTGGCCACGGTGGTGCACCCTTCGGCCTACGTGGCCGGCCAGGTCGAGCTGGGGCCCGGCTGCGTAATCATGCCCCACGCCTGTCTCTCCCCGGGGACTCGACTGGGGCCGGGTTGCCTGGTCATGGCCGGCGCCACAGTAGGGCACAACGACGTCCTGGGCCGCTGCTGCCACATCGCCGCGCAGGCCTGCCTGGGCGCCTACCTGACGGTGGGTCAGGGGGTGCACGTCGGCCTGAACGCCACGGTGCGCGAGAACCTGACCCTGGGGGACCGCTCGACCTTGGGCATGGGCGCGGTGCTCCTGAACGACATGGGTCCCGACGAGATCTGGGCCGGCGTGCCCGCCCGGCTGCTGCGCCACGCCCGAAAGGAGCTCTAAGCCATGTGCCCCGACCAGCCCTACCACCGCCTGCTGGATGACTTCCACCCGGGACAGACCTTCGAGCACTGGCCCCGCAAGACGGTGACGGAAGCCGACAACCACCTCTTCTGCCTGCTGACCATGAACCACAACCCGCTGCACCTGGACGCCGAATACGCGGCGAAGCAGGGGCACGGCCGCATCCTGGTGGCGGGCCCCTACGTCCTGGCCCTGGCGGTGGGGCTGTCGGTACCCGATCTGTCGGGCGCCTGCCTGGCCAACCTGGAATACGAGAGCGTGGTGCACCACGCCCCGGTGTTCCACGGCGATACGATCGGCGCCCGCAGCCGGGTGCTGGCCGTGACGCCCTCGGCCTCCAAGCCCGATCGCGGCGTGGTCACCGTCGAAACCGAAGCCTACAACCAGCGCGGCGAGACCGTGCTGACGCTGCGCCGGAAGATCCTGATCCCGCGCGAGCTGCCGCCCGGGGTGCCGGGATGAAGAGGCCGCCCGAGGGTGGTATCGGGCCGGCCATCTCGCCTCCGGCGCGCAGGGGCGGGGCTTGCGACGAAGAAGCCCTTCGTGCCCCCGCCCGAATAGCGGTGTTCTAGCGAGGCCGCGGTTTTTAGCGGGCGAACCAATCTCCCACCCTTCTCGTCTGAATCGCCGATTTCCGCGGATTTGGCTGATTACGCGGATGGTGCAGTTGTCTGAACCACGGATGGCGCGGATTACACGGATTGCGCGGAGGCTTCACTCCGAAGGAGTGACACAATGGTAGCCCCGGGCGTCAGCCCGGGGAGAGGATGCAATCTCCCCCACCTTCTTTTCCGACCCTGCCACGCAGTGGTCCCTGCGGGAAGGGGGTCGCACCCAACGCTTACCCAACTTCTGGAGACCACCATGCGCCGGCTGTGGCTGATACTGTTCCTGCAAACCTTGTTTGCCCCTGCGGGGTGCTGGGCGCAGGAGTTCACCTTCCGGCAGGAATTCGATACTATCCCGGTGGAGATAGATGGCTGGCGGCCCCATCAACCCTGGATGGGAGGATTATCCCAATCCACCCCCGCTTTGACAGATATTGACGACGACGGTGATTTGGACCTATGTGCAGGTGTTTTTATCGGGCAGCTGTATTTTTTTTGGAACCACGGCAGTAGTGTTGAGCCCCGCTTTATCCTCGAAAGTTATCTGCCGGATTCCACCTCGTTGATAGAAAGCCGGTTCAGTCCAGAATTTGGAGATTTAGATGGCGATGGCGACCCGGATCTGTTGGTTTCTGAAGGTGGCGATGGGTGGGTGTTTTATTATGAAAACCTGGGCAACGCGCAACAGCCTGACTTCGATAGGACCGATACTATTCATGCCATGAGTCCACCCTGGTGCGATGGACCGGCCTTGGTGGATATCGATGCCGATGGCGATTTGGATCTCTTCGGCGGCAACTACGGCAATATCTCTTATTATCGCAACCAGGGCACTCCGCAGAACTTCAATTTTGCCCTGATTACGGGTACGTTCATCAGCCCTACCGTGCAGAATTGGGCCAAGCCGGATTTCGTGGATATTGACGCGGACGGGGATTATGATCTGTTCATCGGCAATCAGGCCGGTAAGCTCTACTTCTACCGCAACGACGGGGATTCCCTGAATTACGCCTTCACCTACGTGACCAATTACTACCACGAGATAGACGTGGGCAGCTACGCCTCCCCGGAGTTCGCCGACCTGGACGGGGATGGGGACTTCGACCTGCTGGTGGGGAGGGAAAATGAATCTCCCCAGTATTATTCCGGGGATGTGTTTTTTTATGAAAACATCGGCTCGCCGTTTGTGGCGCAATGGAGGCTGCGCACCCAAAACTATTTATCGCTCGATGAGGGTTATCGAGCCGCTAATGGCTTTACGGACATCAACGCCGACACCGATCAGGATTTATTTCTGATGAATCAGGGGGACCGGCTGAGTTATTTTGAAAATGTGGGTGATGCTTCCAACCCCTCCTATGCCTACATTACCGGATCATTTCAGGATCTTTCGCTCAACGATGCCAACCCTTGTTTCCAGGACATGGATGCGGATGGGGATCCCGATTTGTTGTTGGGCGAGGGGATCATTCCCAATCCCCCTTATCCGGACCTGTACCTGTTCGAAAACAGCGGAACGCCGCAAAACCCCATCTACAGCTTTGCTTCCAATAGCTTAGTATCTTATCCCTTCCATGCCGTCATAAGACCGGCCTTGGCCGATATTGATGCGGATGGCGATAAAGATCTGTTCATCCGTGACGCTAATTACGTTTTTTATTTCTTTGAGAATATCGGTTCACCCACCAGCCCATTCTTTGCCGACCCGATTCTGAATTGGCAAAATCTCTCAGGTGTGGGAAAATATTCCGCCTTTTACGACATTGACGGCGATGGGGATTTGGATTACTTCTGCACTACGGGCAATTGGGTGAACGATGATTTTGTGGGATTCTACGAGAATGTCGGGTCGCCGCAAGTCGCGAATCTGGTATTCCGAACGAATGCATTCCTCGTTCCGGACGGTGGCAAGTTTATTCAAGAGGGCATAGATATTATAGATATTGATAATGATGGCGATGGTGATTTTTTAATGGGCACGGCTTTTAACGGTGGCATGCTATTCTTCCGCAACACCACCGGGGATACCCTGGCGACGGTCCAGCCCGACCCCGAACGCCCCCTGGCCGACGTCTGCCTGACCATGGCTCCCAATCCCGCCAACCCCGGGGTCACCATCACCGTCACCCAGAACGGCGGCAAGGTCATTCGCCTGGCCGTCTTCGACCTGCTGGGCCGCAAGGTGGCCACCCTGCACGACGGCTGGCAGTCCCCTGGCCCGCACCGCTACCGCTGGACGGGGGAACGGTCGGGGATCTACTTCGTGCGGCTGGCTTCGGGGCGGGAGGCGGTGACGAAGAAGCTGGTAGTGGTGAAGTAACTAAGAACTAAGAACTAAGAACTAAGAACTAAGAACTAAGAACTAAGAACGAATAGCTGCAGCCCGCCGGTGGCGGGCTGGAGGGAGCCCCGTAATAGTCGTAAAGTAATTGCTATCCTAAATGCCACCACAGCATGTAGTTCAGTATTTGGTCTATGACCATTACGGGGCTTGGCGGAAAATCCGTAGCCCTGTCATTTATGGCTGGGCGGTGGTGGGCTGAAGTAATCCGCGGGAATCTGCGGTTCAGACAAGAATATATCAGCAGCGATCCCACCGCCAGCGGTGGGGCACCGTTGCCGATCAGTACATCCAATAAACCACGAGCATCAGGGGATCGAAACATCGCAGCCCGGAAATTTCCGCCGGCCGGCGGATCCGTCCCCTGACAGACCTTCCCGGACAAGGCTTGGACGTTATGGACTACCGCTGGATCATGCGCTCGCTGCTGTTCGTCCCCGGCCATTCCCCGGCCATGCTGCGGCGGGCCGCCCGCACCCCCGCCGACGGCCTTATCCTGGACCTGGAGGACGCCGTCCCCGCCGGACAGAAAGCCGCCGCCCGGGACACCCTCCGCCGCTTCCTGGCCGAGGTTCCCCTGAAGCCCAAGACCGTCACCGTGCGGGTCAATCCCTTCGGTTCGGGACTGACCCGCGAGGACCTGCGCGCCGTGGCCGGCGACCGCCTGGACGGCTTCGTCTATCCCTGGACCAATTCCCCCGACGACCTGGAGCGCTTCGACGCGGCCCTGGCCGAAGTCGAGCGGGACCTGGGGCTGCCGGAAGGCCGCTTCGGAGTCATCGCCCTGATCGAATCGCCCCGGGCGGTCCTGGCCCTGGGGGAGATCGCCGCCGCCTCGACCCGGTTGCGGGGCCTGTTCTTCGGCTGCGAGGACTTCCTGGCCGAACTGCAAGGCCGCCACGACCCCGCCGAAACCGCCCTGTTGACTCCCCGCGCCCTGACCGCCATGGCGGCTCGCGCCGCCGGCCTGGAAGCGGTGGACGCCCCCTTCGTGCGGGTCCAGGACCTGGAAGGGTTGCGCGCCTTCGCCCGGGCCGGCCGGGACCTGGGCTTCACCGGCATGGCCGCGCTGACCCCCGGCCAGGTGGAGGTCATCAACGAAGTCTACACCCCGGATGCCGCCCAGATCCGGGGCGCCCGGGAAATCCTGGCTGCCGCCGGACAGAGCGAGACCGCCGGACGCAACGTCCGCGTGGTGGAAGGCCGGTTCGTGGCCCCCCCCACCGCCAAGGCCGCCCGCAAGCTGCTGGAACGGGCGCAGGCCATCGCTCAGCGGGAGGGCGTCGGCGATGTTTGATCTCCTGCCCGTACTGCCCGGCGCCTTCCGCCTCTACCGGGCCGCCCAGTCCTGGGACCGCCCCCGCCTGGAAGCCTACCAGGACGACATGCTGCGCCGCCTGGTGCGCCACGCCGGGCGCAAGGTCCCCTACTACCGCGAGCTGTTCGCCCGGATCGGCCTGGACCCGGAGTCCTTCCGCGGCCGCGCCGATATGCCCCGCCTCCCCCTGCTCGACAAGGATACCGTCCGCACCCGGGCGAAGGACCTGATCGCCGAAGACGCCGCCCGCTACGGTGTCGTGTGGGAATCCACCAGCGGGTCCACCGGCACGCCCCTGCACGTCATCGTGGACCGCGGCGCCCGGGGGCACAAGCTGGCGGCCCTGATCCAGTGCTACCGCTGGGCCGGTTACCGCCTGGGCATGAAGACCTTCAGCCTGCAGAGCTATTACCTGAAGGA
Source organism: Candidatus Zixiibacteriota bacterium (assembly GCA_003599535.1). Lineage (GTDB taxonomy): Bacteria > Electryoneota > B3-LCP > B3-LCP > B3-LCP > SURF-9. Next base: position 25,129 of record QZKQ01000085.1, read on the forward strand.
CGGCCCCTGCCAGGTCGTTCCCCTGTCCCGGGTACTGCGCTACGATTCGGTGCAGTTCAAGCCGGAAACGGCGGCGGAGGCGGCCCGGGCCCTGCGGCGCTACCGCCCGCGATTCGTCATGGGCTTCCCCTTCGATCTGCTGATGTTCGCCCGCTGGGCCGCCCAGGCGGGGCTGCCCCTTCCCGCCCCCGTGGGGATCGTCACCTACGGCGAAACCCTGTCCGATCATAAGCGCCACGCCCTTCAGGAGGCTTGGGGTGCGCCCGTGTTCAACTACTACTCCCAGCACGAATGCGCCTCCATGATCGCCGAGTGCCCCGGGCATTCCCTGCACACTATTGACAGTTTTGCTTACCATGAGCTGGTGGACGCGTCCGGCGCGGTGATGGAGGGCGGGGGCCGGGGCGAACTGGTGGGCACGGGGCTCTACAACTACGCCATGCCCCTGATCCGCTACCGCAGCCGCGACGACGTGGTGGTGGACCCGGGGCCGGCCTCCCGCTGCTCCTGCGGCCGACCCTACGGCGTCGTGCGGGAAATCCTGGGCAAGCAGTGCGATTACCTCGAAACTCCCGACGGCCGCCTGCTGGGCGCGGTGATGTCGCACAGCATTGACCGGGGCCGGGGCGTGGTGACGTCCCAGTGCGTGCAGGACGCCGTGGACCACCTCTACGTCAACCTGGTGGTGGACGCCTCCTTCACTGGCGAGTCGCAACAGGCGCTGGAACGGGATTTGCGCAAGAGGCTGGGCGGGGAGATGCGGGTGGACTTCCGCCTCGTCACCGAGCTGGAGAAACGTCCCGGCGGCAAGACCCCGTTCATCCTGTCGAAGATCGGGCGGGAATACCGATGATGTAAGCTTTCATGATGATTCGGAGGTTATCAGGGCAAAGGCGTAAGTACTGAGAATCATTTGAGCGCAATGAATGGATTTGATGGGTAGAGTGTAAGCAATCCAACCGGGGCGGGGTAGTATTAGTGGGAGCAGTCAACCAATTCCCCACTACTACCTAATGAGGAGGTCCCATGAAGCGGACGGTTTACACCCTGATTGCGGGGCTTTGCCTGGCCCTAGTTCTTTGCACTACGGCATTTTCCGGGGACAAGCCGGCGCCGGATACCATGCCCGAACCGGTCGGCGGCATGGCCGAACTCGGGAAGAATGTCATCTACCCGGCCTCGGCCTTGAAGGATTCTCTGGAAGGCACGGTCTATGTCCAGGTTCAGATCACGATGAAAGGGCAGGCCCAGGATGCGAAGGTCATCAAGGGGGTGCGCCAGGACCTGGACCAAGCCGCCGTCGAAGCCGTGGCGAAGACGAAGTGGACCCCGGCGAGGCAGGGAGACAGGCCGGTAGAAGTCACGGTTACGGTACCGGTTCAGTTCAAAATGTCGGAAAAATAAGCCGCCCCTCGCACCGAAACGGGGCTGTCAGTAAACCCTGGCACGCACATGTGGTGGGGAGGCGCGTGGAAACGGTTATCCGCGAAATTCTGGCCGGAGATAAAGAAAAATTTCGTGTCATCATCCGGGAATATAGCGCCGACCTCCTGCGCCTTGCCCACCACTTCGTGCGGGATTGGGATGAAGCTGAGGATATCACTCAAGCCACCTTCATCGCCTGTTACCGATCGCTGTCCCACTACGATCCGGCGCGGCCGTTTCGCCCCTGGTTGTACCGGATCCACCTGAACCGGTGCCGGTCGGCCTACCGTTGGCGGCGACGCCATTTAGCCCGGATCATGCGCCTGGAAGATGCGCCGCCGACACCGGCAGATCCTGATCCTGGCGACCGAAGCGAGCTGATTATGCAGCAAGTGGATCGCCTGGCCACGAAACAGAAAGCAGCTTTTATATTGATTGAAATAGAGAATCTCACCTCCCTGGAGGCGGCCCAGATCATGGGGTGTTCCGATTCCACCGCCAGGGTGCACCTGGTGCGGGCCAAGCAACGCCTTCGCAAGCTCCTGGCAGCGGCTGGGGTGGCCTTATGACCAGTTGGCAAAAAGATATGCAGCAGCAGCGGGATCTCGTCCCGCCGGTCGGCATGATACCACGACTGGAACGCACCGTCATGGCACGCCTGGCGCCCGCCCGCCGGGTTCGTACCGGTTGGCGTTGGATCACGGTGGCCTCGCTGGCCCTGGCGGCCGCCCTCGCTGTGTTGATTTTCCAGCCAGAGCTCCGTCAGCAGGTCCAACCGGAGTCCCAGTTCGTCGCCTCCACGGTCATCGTGGGAGATCACCTCTACATCTGGTTGGAACCGGTCGAAGGAATAAACCGGGAGACGACGCGATGAGAAGAATCCCATTCCCCGTTCCCGTGTTGCTGGCGGCCATGGTGCTGTGGTCCGGTTGCGGCCGCCGGCAGGACCGGCACCTGGTGGTGGCGGAAGCCACCCATTTCCTGGTCCAGGGCGAGGGAGACGCGTTGAATTTCCCCCTGTTCCCCGGGACGCTGGGTGTGGATGAGATCGAGCGGGACCTGTCGCTGGCGGATTATTACTATCGCAAGCTATCCTCGGTATACAATTTCCGTTCCTTCAATTTCGTGGGCACATCCGGGTTGGAACATCTGCTGGAACGCGACGGCCTGCTGGATCAACCTCTGCCGGTGTACACCTATGATGATTCCGTCTCCCGGGTCGATATCGCGCTGACCTGTTTTACAGCCACCGCCGCTCAGTTCACTTTCCAGGCCGCCGAAAAGTCCAGCGGACTCAAGCGCACACACGAAGTGGAGGTTCCAGCCGGGAAATCCGCCTCGGTGGGGGCGCTGTACGATCAGGAAAACAACCGCGGACACCTGGTCTCGCTGTCCTGGCATAGCCTCACCCTGACCAGGCAGCTTCAGCCGGCAGACTTGGCGGGCTTCCTGCAGCGGAAGAACGCCGCGCCGGGGACGCCGGAACCCGCCCGTTTCAAGCCCGGAGACCAGCGCTGGATGGACCAGATCTTCGGCCCCGGGGTCATGACGCTGGCGGTGGCGGATTCCTCTTCTCCGTCCGGAGACACCGGTGAGGTCAACCTGCAGTTCGATGTGCCTCCGGTGCCGGAAGGAGGCATGGAAGCCATCGCCAGGGCGGTGAAATACCCCGCTTCGGCGTTGGCCGATTCCGTTGCCGGCACGGTGATGGTGCAGACTACCATCCAACGGGATGGTTCGGTATCATCCTGCCGGGTCATTCGCGGAGTCCGCGCGGATGTGGATTCCGCGGCGGTGACGGCCCTGCGGAGTGCGCGGTTCAAGCCCGCCCAGTACCAGGGGCAGGCGGTGAAAGTGACCGTTGTCATTCCGATCCAATTCAATCCTAAATGATTTTGCCGCCATGCGCATCCCCTTCAACCAGCCATACCTGAGCGGCAACGAGGAACGTTACCTGCGGGAAGCCCTGCTCTCCCGGGCGCACTGCGGCAACCGCGCCTTCGGCGACCGGTGCGTCGCGCTCATGCGGGAGCGGTGTGGCTTCGGCGGGGTGTTCCTGACTCCCTCCTGCACCGCGGCCATGGAAATGGGCGCGCTGCTGGCCGATCTGCGCCCCGGCGACGAGGTGATCCTGCCCTCCTGGACCTTCAGTTCCACGGCCAACGCGGTGGTGCTGCGCGGCGCCCGGCCACTGTTCTGCGAGATCGAGCCGGACACCATGAACCTGGACGTAGCCCGGATAGAGGCGCTGGTCACCCCCCGCACCCGCATGATTCTCCCCATTGACTACATGGGCATCCCCTGCGACCTGGAGCCGATCCTGCAGATCGCCGCGAAATATCATCTGGTGGTCATGGAAGACGCCGCCCAGGCGTTCGGTTCCCGCTACCGGGACCAGCCCTGTGGCAGCCTGCCGCCCCTGGCCGCCTTCAGCTTTCACGAATCGAAGAATTTGAGCTGCGGGGAAGGGGGGGCGCTGGTGGTCAACGATCCGGAGATGGCCCGGCGCGCCCCGCTGCTGCAGGAAAAGGGCACCGACCGCAGCCTGGTGCTGAAGGGGGAGCGGGTCAAGTACAGTTGGGTGGACCTGGGATCGAGCTTCCTGCTGGCCGACCTGCTGGCCGCTCTGCTGCTGGCGCAACTGGAGGCGGCGGACCGGATCATGGAGATCCGCAGCCGCGTCACCCACGGCTACGAGGCCCTGTTCGCGCCCTACGCCGCGCGGGGCTGCGTGCGCCTCCCGCGGCCGCCCGCCGCGGTCCGGGTGAACCACCACGCCTACTTCGTCATTTTCGATAACGCCGCCCACCAGGAATCCTTCCTGGCGCTGTGCCGGGAACGGGAGATCTACCCCTATCGGGGCTACCTGCCGCTGCACTCTTCGGCCATGGGCAAGAGCTTCGGCTACCGCCCCGAAGATCTCCCCCTGACGGAGGACCTGGCTGCGCGGCTGGTGCGGCTGCCTTTCTATACGGATCTGGCGGACGAAGGCCTGGATTATTGCCTGGAAGGGATGCACGCTGTCCTGCGGCGGCTGTACGGGAATTAAGGAGACCACGGGGAGAGGCGACTATGGGACTGGATCAGGGTGACGCGCAACGGGAAGCGGCCCGGTTAAAGGCCGATCTGACGGGGATTCTCTACCTGCCCGCCGATTCCTCCCACCTGGACCTGCTGATTTCCTCCCTGACGGAATACAATCCCGGCTTCCCCACGGACGAAGCCCTGGCCTGGCTGGACCAACGGGCCGCGACCGCTTCCCCCCGCGTGGAACCGGTCCCCCTGTCCGGCTTGCGCCAGTGGTACTTCGACCCGCGCACCGGCGACCTGGTCCACACCACCGGCGGCTTCTTCGCCATTCGCGGGCTGGAAGTAGCGACCAATCTCGGCCCCGTGCGCCGCTGGACGCAGCCCATCATTGACCAGCCCCGCATCGGCCTGCTGGGCATGATGGCCCAGCGCCGCGGCGGGATCCTCTACTTCCTGATGCAGGCCAAGGCCGAGCCGGGGAATATCGGCGGCTACCAGTGGGCGCCGACGGTGCAGGCCACCCGCAGTAACTACCTGCGCCACCACGGGGGCAAGCCCACCCCCTACCTGGACTACTTCCTGGACGGCCGCGCCGCCCGGGTGCTCTACGACCAGCACCAGACCGAGCAGGGGGCCCGGTTCTACCGCAAGCGCAACCGCAACATGATCATCCAGGCGCCGGATGACGCGGAGATCGAGCTGCTGCCGCACTACCGCTGGCTGACCCTGGGGCAGATCAAGCGCCTGATGCTGCGCGACAACACCGTCAACATGGACGCCCGCTCGGTCATCTCCCTGATCAGCTTCTGTCCCGGCCACGGCGTCCCCTGCCGGGCCGTGTCCGCCGCCGACCTGCGCGGCTGCCTGGAGAATACCCCCCTGGCGCGCCCCCTGGATGACGTCTCCTTCCGGCTGCTGCTGTCCGCCTGTTCGCCCGATTCCCCCCGGCATTCCCTGGACGAACTCCTGCGCCGGATGAGCCGGGAGAAATTCCAGGTGGAACTGGACACCCGGTTGATCCCCCTGCGCGAGGTGAAGGACTGGACGGTGACGCCGCAGGAGATTTCCCACCTGCGCGGCCTCTATTTCTCCGTCGCCGGGGTGCGGGTGGAAGCGCCCGACCGGGAGGTCTCTTCCTGGGATCAGCCCATCATCCGGCAACGCCACCCGGGCCTCGCGGGATTCATCGTCAAGGAGCTGGACGGAGCGCTGCACTTCCTGGTGCAACTGAAGCTGGAAAGCGGCAACATTGACCTGCTGGGCATGGCTCCCACGGTGCAGTGCATCACCGGCAGTTACGACACCCCCAACCTGCCGCCCTACGTCGCCGAGATGCTGCAGCCGCAGCGTTCCCGCGTGGTATTCGACACCCTGCAGTCGGAGGAGGGAGGGCGCTTCTTCCGCGAGGAGAACCGCAATCTGCTGCTGCTGGCGGACGAGTCCTTCCCCCTGGAGACGCCGCCGCGCTACCTGTGGGTGTCGCTGCGGCAATTGAAACAGTTCCTGGAGTTCAACAATTTCCTGAACGTGGAAGCCCGCAGTTTGCTGGCCCTGATTCAATAGAGCGATCCCGTGTTACCCCTGTCCCACACGATCCGCCGTCCCGGACGCTACCTTCTGCCCCTGCTGCTGCTGGCTTTGGCCCTGCGCCTGGCGTTCCTGGGGCAAAAGCCCTTCTGGTCCGACGAAGGGGTGGGCTGGTGGATGGCCCTGGGGGAAGTGACCCGCGACGCCCCCCGCATCTACCCCTGGGCGTTCGGCTGGGCGCCCGGCCTGCTGGGCTGGCACGAGGCCGCGGGTAGGCTCCCCTCGGTCCTGGCCGGAGTCCTCCTGGTGGCGGTGATCTACGCCCTGGGTAAGGCCCTTTCCGGGCCCCGGACGGGGCTGTACGCCGCCGCCCTGGCTACCGTCTCGGCCTACCTGGTGCCGATGTCCCAGGAGATGCGCCTCTATAGCCTGCTGGGGCTGGAGATCGCCGTGGCGCTGTGGGCGTTCCTGCGAATGGAAGAGGGCAAAGGAGGGTGGGGAGCCTGGCTGGTCCTGCTGGCGGCGGGCGTGGCGGGGCAATACACCCACTGCTTTTTCCTGGCCGTGCTGGGGTATCTCGGCGCGGCAGGGTTTCTGAAGGCGGGGTGGAGGAATTGGCGCGCCTGGGGGAAATACGCCCTCCTGCTGGCGGCCGTGGCGCTGGCGGCGCTGCCGGAGATGCAGCTTTCCGCCGGAGTGGCGCAGGCCCGCCCCCACCTGCTGGCCTCCGACCTGGCGCACCTGGGGACCAACGCCGGGCGGGTGGTTCGATCCTACTTCGCCTTCCACTTCGGCAGCTACCTGACTAACCTGCCGGGGGGCCTGAAAGCCTATCTGGGGAGTCACCCTTTGTACCTGGCCGGCGCCGCGGCCATGGCGCTGACGGGGATGGTGGCGATCTTCTGCACCCTGTGGACGGCGGCCAGCTTGGCGGGGGGACGAAGTTTCCGCGCCTGGGCGGTGCGCCTGCTGCTGGGGATGCTGGTCTTGTTCACCCTGATTTTCCTGGCGGTGGACGTTTCCACCGCGGCGCACCTGGTGTTCGTGTACGTGCCCTTCCTGCTGCTGACGGCGCTGTTTCTCTCCGTCTCGCAGGGGAGATACGGGAAGGCCGGGTTGGGGCTGCTGGCGCTGTTGTCGGTGGTCTCCCTGGCGGCGCACTACCGCTCGCCCCAGTTCCCCCACGAGCGGGCCGACTGGCGCGCCGCCGGACGGTTGCTGCAATCCCAGTGGCAGCCCGGCGACGCCCTCTTCATGCTGCGGGCCCGCGACGCGTGGTACACCCTGAAATTCTACTACCCGGACCTGACCGAAGAAGCCCTCTACCAGCCCCGGCACGACTCCGTCTCCGCGGGAGCCGCGGAGCGTTCCGCGAGGTGGGCGCAGTACCAGCGGACCCGCCGCTTCGACGACCTGCTGCGCGACCACCCGCGGGTGTGGGTGTTGGAATCGGATGCCGGCTGGGATCCGCCGGGGCCGGCGCAGTCCTGGGACTTCGGCCCCAACCTGCAGGTGCACCGGCTGGAACGCAGCGATTCCAGGGTCCTTTCCGCGGCGGAAACGGCGCCCTGATTCGATGATGGTGAATGCAATATCCGGTTGATAAACTCAGCGCCCCCGAATCAGATTCGGGGGCTGGCATTTGGGGGGAAGCCGCTGACAGTGACTGCCCGAGGTGGTGGCGGTTCGTTCAGAGGGGGCAAGGGTCGTCCATTTTGGGTAACAGGTTGAAAAGGGGCTACGGGGCCCCGCCGACAAACCTCCCCCGCACGATCCGGTTGGACAGCCGCCGCTTCAGCCCTTCCACCCGCGTGATCCACCCGAACCAGCCCCAGCGCTCCCGGGCATAGTCCGTGAAGTACCACTCTTGCAGGATCTCCAGCCCCACCCCCCAGCGCGCCATCTCCCGGCTGTCGGCCACCGACCAGGTGAATTCCGCCCCCGCCACCCGGCTGACCGTGTCGTTCCAGCGGCTGCGGCCCACCAGCGCCGGCCCCAGCAGTTCCAGCAGGCATTCCCCACCGGGAAAGCGCTCCGCCAGGATCCCCAGCAGCCCGCGAACCTGGCTTTCCCGCAGGTACATCAGCAGGCCCTCGGCGAGGACCAGGGTCTCTGCGCCGGAGACCGGGAGGCGGGCGAGCCACTCCGGCCCGGTAACCGATCCCTCCAGCAGCCGGAAGCGTTCCGTTTCCGGCGCCAGCCGCCGTTTCACCGCCACCACTTCCGGCAGGTCCACTTCGATCCAGCGCAGGCAGCCGTTATCCACCCGGAAGAAGCGCGTGTCCAGCCCCGCGCCCAGGTTCAGCACCGTGGCTTCGGGGTGCGCCTGGAGGAACACCAGCACGGCCTGGTCCAGCAGCCGCGTGCGCACCGCCACCCCCAACTGCGACATCCACGTGCCGGAGAAGCGGGAAAAGTCGTAATCCAGAGCCGCCAGCCACTCTGCGGCCCGGGGGTCGCGCACCAGGGCGTCCGGCCGGCGCATTTCGGCCGCCCGCGCCCACAGGGGGATCAGCGCGGTCTCGGGGACGCCGGTCAAGTGGATTTTCATAACCGCATTGAGATGATTGCCATGGTCTTAAATATAACAGATTTTGTGCACTATCCTCTTGAAATTTCCCCGAATCTTCCGTACATTGGGGGATCGTAAAAATCTGGCGGCAAGATGAACCCGTGCTCCCGACACGCCTCCCGATTCATCGCGGCTGCGTGGCTCCTTCTGGCGCTTTCCCTGGCTGGATGCCGTTCGCTTTTCCCTCCTTCGCCCCCCTACATCTTTGAGCCGGAGCAAACCATCCTGGCCGACCCCCACAATACCTACGGCTTCGCCGACCTGGACGGCGACGGCCACGCCGAAATGTGGCTCTATTGCAGCACCCTGGCCCTGAATCCCATATATCCCAACGCCTTCAGTCTCTACGATGAATCTTTTGCCAACCTGCTATGGCAGAACAACGAATACCTGACCTTCACCAAAGTATTGCCTCTATTCACCCGCTACGACGCCGCCGGCCGCCCGCAGTACCCCATGGACCTGCTGGTGGAAGCCGTGGGAGATGACCGCTCCTACTGGATGCTGTGGGACTACGACAGCGGCGATTATCGCTGGCGCAGGGAGATGTACCACGGTTGGGACCGTAACGGGGACGGCGCTTGGGAAGGCAACATCGCTCCCGAACTGATCCTCGACGTGGACGGCGACGGGCGCGATGAGGTGATCTGTTTCGCCTACGCCGGATTCGACTGCGAACCGCGCGGTGTCTGGGCTGTGGATCCGGCTGACGGCCGGGTGCTGTGGACCCATCCCACCGGTTGCACCGCCTGCTGGCTGTCGGCGGCGGACCTGGAGGAAGACGGCACAGCGGAAATCATCGTGGGCACCACGGCGCCCTGCCAGGGGCATCAGGCCGGCACGACCGACGACCGGCATTCCTACCTGGTCATCCTGGAGGCCGCCACCGGCCGTCTTCTGCACCAGGAAGAGAGGGGTTCCATCTTTTCTTCCGTGCAGCCCGTGGTGCTCCGCCGGGGAGAAGAAGGCGTGTTTTTGGCCGTGGTGAGCAACACTCATGCCGCCGGTGGGGACGCTTCCACCCTGCGCTTCCTGCAGGGCTGCCCGCCGGTCATGGTGCGGGAAGTCCAATACGATACCTTGGTCGGCGGCCCGTTCGTCATGGACGTGGATGGGGACGGCCGGCAGGAAGCGGTGGTTCGCGTCATGGACGGGGAAGTGACGGCCCATACGCCCCGGGAAGAGATCGCGCGGTTCCCGCTGCCGGGGGAATACAACGGGGCCTTCGTGACGCACCTGCCCGGCGCGGTGAACCAGGACGTGCTGGCATTCCGGACCGCCGGTACCCCCATGATCGGCTTGGGACGGGACCTGAAGCCGCTCTTTCGCCTCCCCCAGGCCCTGGACCTGGTCCCTCTGGACAGCGCCCGGGTTCTCTGCCGCACCGCCGAATTCCTGCAGGTGGGCCGGCTTCGCCGCACCCCTCTGCCCATTCCCTACCGCGACCTTACCCTGGTGGGGCTGGGAGCGGCCGCGGCCCTGGCGCTGATGGCTTTCCTCTCCTACCGCTTCGCGCCGCTGCTGCGCATGGTGATGGATCCGGATTTCCCCTGTGCGCTGCTGTGGCTGGACCGGCGGGGCCGCCCGCGGCGCATGAACCCCGCCGCCCGGGCGCTGCTCAGCGCGCAGGGCGGTCTGCCCGAGGGCTTGGCCCCCCTGCTCGAGAAGGCTCGCGGTGGGCGGAAGGGTCCACTGGAAGAGGAGCTGGCCCCCGGCCGGGGGGCGGAGGCGCGCCCCCTGCGCGCCTGTCTGAAAGCGCGTCCGCACGGCACGTTCGTGGCACTGTGGCCTCTGGGTGAAACCCGCTGGCTCGAGTTCGCCCGGCAGTGGAAGGGGAGCGCTGTGTACCTGTCCGGCAAGATCCGGGGCGAGGCTGGGGACATCCTGGCGCTGCTGCCCGCCCTGCGGCGGTCCGGCGTGGAGGAGGAAACCGCGCGCTTGATCGAAGCCCGCAGCGCGGCCCTGGTCCACTGCAGTGAACGGTTGGAAGAGATGAGCCTGACGGTCGCGCCGCAGACCGAACCGGTGGATCTGCCCGCCCTGGCCGGCCGGGTGCTGGCTTCCTACCGGGAAACCTGCGACCACCAGGTACAGTTCGAGGTCGTCGCGGAAGAAGGCGAAGTGATCGTGCCGGGCAGCGCCCGGCACCTGGAGATGCTGTTGCGCCGCCTGGTGGACAACGCCGTGGAGGCGTTGCAGCCGGGGGGAGGCGTGAAACTGCGCCTCCGCCGGGTGGAGGTGCTGGGGGAGAGGGATCGGCCGCTGGTGGGAGAATGGGCGGAAATCGAAATCGCCGACGACGGCGCGGGCATCGAACCGAAGGACTTGGCGCGGGTGATGACTCCCGGTTTCACCACCAAGTCCGGCAGCCTGGGCCTGGGCCTGGCGCAGTGCCGCCTGATCGTGGATCTGCACCGCGGGGAGCTTGACCTGCGCAGCCAGCCCGGCGCCGGTACTACCGTCTGCGTCCGTCTGCCGCTGCACTCCGCGGGAAACTGACCCGGACCGCGTTACCTCAGCAGCCGTTCCAGCCGGTCCAGGTTGACGCTGTTGTCGTGGAACTCCCCCATCCAGCGGGCGCAGCGGTTGGCGTCCAGGGGCAGCCCCACCACCGGAATGCCCGCCTTCATGCACTGCCGCATCCCCCAGACCAGTTCCGGCAGGCAGGCGATCCCCAGAATCCCCAGGTTCCGGCCTTCCTCCCGCAGCGAGCGGTGGTGCTTCTTGAAATCCGCCTCCATCCAGATGTAAGGCTGGACCTCGTGCTTCAGCAGCAGCTCGCTCAAGCCCCGGATGCGGCAGGCTTTCGAACACCGCTTGCAGACGTAGTCGAAGCCGTCGCTGGCGGCCTGGCACGTACGGGAAAAGTCGCGCAGGCAGTGGGGCAGCAGCGCCAGGCGGGGACGAGATTCCCGGAAGCGGTCGCGGTGCAAGCGGTTGACCAGCTCGATTTCCAGCATGTAGCGGTGGTACTGCGCTTCCCGGGTCCTCAGCCGCCGGTCGAAGATCTGCCGCAGGGACAGGCTTCGCAGGTGCTGCCGTACGCCGGGGGTGTACCGCGCCAGAGGGTTGCCCCGGGCCAGGAGTTCCGCCGGGAGAATCCGCTTCAGGCTCCCACGCCCGGGCAAACCGGGGCCGTCCAGGCGGCGGAGGTACGCCAGCAGGCGCTCCTCGCCCGGCCGCCGGCGCAGGGCGGCATCCACCAACCGCGCCACCAGGTCATAGTAGGGTTCCGTGGTCGGGCCGCCGCCGTAGAGGCTGTAGGTCTTCCCAACCAGAGGTGTAACGTTTTCCTGCATCATGAGGTGCGGCCACCGATCCTCCGGGGTCGCCTCCGGCCTAATTCTCTCTCCTCTCTCTTATCCCCATCCCCGCTCTCCGGTTCCGTCTGGAGGGTTATATCTGCTCCGTTTACCCCGTTCGGGGTAAAAAATAATCTCCGGAATCGCTTGACTTCGGGGGGAGCCGGAGGCTATTATTATCTATCGGGTTGGCGGGAAGATCTAATCAGGGGAAAACCGCATGAGAGGAACCGGTAAGCTGATATGGTCCGTTGCCCTGGCGGTGCTGTTCTGCGCCTCCCTGGTCGCGGCCCAGGAATACGTCGGATCCGCCGCCTGCGGCAACTGCCATCCCGGCAAGTACGCCGACTGGCAGCAGAGCGGCCACCACCACGCCCTGACCCGTATCACCGGCGCGGCGCCGCAGTTCCCCTTCCAATACCACCCCGGATCCCCCAACGTCCCTGCGCCGCCGTCGCTGGCCGGGACGCCCCTGTCCTGGAACCAGATCTCCTACGTGGCCGGCGGGTACCACCGCAAGGCCAATTTCGCCGACGCCCAGGGGTACCTGATCACCGGCGCCGCCGGAGATCAGACCCAGTGGAACGTCTGGGGGGAAAATTGGGTCCCCTACCACCCCGGGCAATCCGTGGACTTCGACTGCGCCCAGTGCCACGCCACCGGGTATTCGCCCGCCGGGCACCAGGGCGGGCTGCCGGGCGCCGCCGGGATCTGGGCGGAGGATGGCGTGGGCTGCGAAGGCTGCCACGGCCCGGATTCCTGAGACAAACCCGATACCCGCATGATATGCGGGTCCTGCCATGCCCCCGATCCCCAGAACCGCATCGCCGCTCAGGACGGGTGGATCATCAGCGGCCAGGAATTCGCCGAGATGCAGCACTCGGCCCACTACACCGCCTCGGCCCATTACGGCTACCTGACCTGCAGCACCTGCCACGACCAGCACCAGAGCACCGCCTACGCCCAGGGGGTGAAACCCTACCCCACCTGTTCGGCCTGCCATCCCGGCCGCGTCATTCCCGGCAAGGAGAGCCTGGAATGCCTCGACTGCCACATGCCCTACAGCGTGAAGTCGGCCCTGGCCTACAACCCCCGCCGCGCCGACATGCGCTCGCACCAGTTCCGCATCTGGGTGACCACGGCCCCCAAGGATTCCATGTTTTACACCGACGCCTCCGGCACCTTCGTAAAACTGGACGCCGGGGGATTGGCGGTGGGTAACACCCTGGATCTCGCCTGCCAGCGCTGCCACCCCTCCTGGAGCCTGGCGGATCTCTTCCCCTACGCCGACAACATCCACGAAGAGGGCCTGTCCGCCGGACCCGCGCCGGTGGCCGTGCCCGCCCGGTACGCCCTGCTGGGGAACCATCCCAACCCCTTCAATCCGGAAACGGCTCTGGGCTTCAGGCTCCCGGCTCCCGGCTATGTCAGCCTTCGGGTCTATGATACTGCCGGCCGCCAATTGAGTACGCTGGTAGAAGGATGGAGGGAAGCGGGGACTCACCAGGTGATGTTTGACGGCACGGGGCTGGCTTCGGGGGTGTACCTGGTGGTGATGGAAGCCGGGGACTTCCGCGCCGCGGCCAAGATGGCGCTGATCCGGTGAGGAGCGATACGGATATGAACACGAAACGAACGGCATATCGAGTCTGCGCCGGGGTACTGGCTGCCGGATTCCTGGTGGCGGGATCGGCCGGCGCGAGCCTCCCGGCGGAGTGGCTGCGGCAGGCGCACGGCGGCGGAATACCGGCGGTCGCTTCGCCCTGCACCCCGGACGGTGCGGACCAGGTTCTCTGGGCCCCCCTGGCCAATTCCGGCCGGCCGTTCGGGCGCGCCGCCGGCGGCGTGGTGGGGGATCGCTGGTACGTCTTCGGGGCCATGGATTCACCCATTGCCCAGTCCCTGAACTGGACCACCGGCCACTGGCAACTCTCCACCGAACCGCCGCTGGGCAACTGCAACTGGGCCGGCGTCTCTACCGGAGAAGCGGTGTACCTGATCGGCCGCTTCTGCGATTACCTGATCGGCCCGGAAGTGCAGAAGTTCGTGCCCGCCCAGGGCGGCCCGGCGGGGACCTGGACCCGGGTGGCCGACTACCCCCGAGCCCTTGCCGGTGTCGCCGCGGCCTGGGACGGGGGTAATTGCATCTACGCGGCCGGCGGCAGCGACCTGGTGGAAGCCGTGGCCGCGGCCTACCGCTACGATCTGGACGCCGACGCCTGGACTCCTCGCGCTTCCCTGCCCGCGCCGGTGACCTACGCCGGCGGCGCTTTCCTCCAGGGCCGGTTCCACGTGGTCGGCGGCCTGCAGGACGACCCCGGCGCCCACTATGTCTACGATCCGGCCACGGACGCCTGGGATGAGGCCGCTCCCCTGCCGCTTCCCAACCACCTGACCCTCTTCAGCCTGACAGACAACGGCAGCCACATCATCTCCGCGGGGGGTGGGGGAGGGTACTTCATCTGGCCCGCCGTCAGCACAGTGCAGGTGTACGATCCGGACACCGATACCTGGACCTCGGAGACGCCCCTGCCGGCCGCTCACGGGATGAATTCGGCGGCGGTCATGCCCGACGGGGCCGTCATCAGCGCCGGCGGCTTCAACGAAGGGTTCTTCAGCCAGCAAACCTTCAAAGGGACCGGTTTCCCGGTGGGCGGCAGCCAGGCGGCGCCGCCCGATCCGCCCGCCGCGCCGGCCCGCTTCGCACTGTACGCTCCCCACCCCAACCCTTGCAATCCCACAACGGCTCTGGGCTTCAGGCTCCCGGCTCCCGGCTACGTCAGCCTTCGGGTGTACGACACCGCCGGCCGAGTGGTGATAACCTTGGTGGAGGGGTGGCAGGAGGCGGGTTCGCACGAGGTGACGTTTGACGGGTCAGCCCTGGTTTCCGGCGTGTATCTGCTGCACCTGAAGGCCGGGAATGTCGCCCAGACCCAAAAGCTTATTCTGCTGCGATGAGGGGCGCCAGCCGTCCTCTCGAATCATGGTATGGCCGGCCAACGGCCATGACCTACGACTCAATTTCAGGAGACTTGCCGTGAAGAAAATCCTTTGCTGCCTCGCGCTGCTGGGGGCGGGAACCGCCGGAGCGGCCGTCATCCGCGTGCCGGCCGACCAGCCCACCATCCAGGCGGGGCTGAACGCCGCCGCGGCCGGAGACACCGTGCTGGTGGCCCCGGGCCTCTATTCCGGTTCGGGCAATTACGACCTGGATTTCGCCGGCCGCGACCTCGTCCTGCTGTCGGAAAACGGCCCCGACGAGACGATCATTGACTGCCAGTACAACGGCCGGGGCTTCTACTTCCACACCAATGAGACGGCCGCCGCGGTGGTGGACGGCTTCGCGGTGCGCCACGGGTACGCCTTCGGCGGGGCGGGGATCAACGTCGAGAACGCCGGCCCCACCATCCGCCGCTGCATCTTCAGCGACAGCCAGAGCGCCACGCAGGGCGGCGGCATCCACGTCGCCTTCGGCAATCCCTCCTTCATTCACTGCGCGGTGCACAACTGCTTCGCCGCGGAAGGCGGGGGCGTATCCGCGGAATATTCGGAAGTGGTCATCAACTCCTGCATCGTGGCGGCCAGCGCTTCTTCCGGCTGAGGCGGCGCCTGCGGCGGGATCCGCCTGATTTCCGGAGCACCCAGCGTGGTCTACACCGACGTGTTCAATTCTGCCGGCAATTTCTACGGTTCCGGGCTGCCGGCCGGCACGGGGATTCTCACCACCGTCAACGCCAACGGGGATTCCTGCGACGTCTACGGCAATACCGTCCTGGAACCGCAGTTCGTGGATCCGTTCAACCAGGGCTTCCAACTGGAGAGTGATTCTCCCTGCATCAACGCCGGCGACCCCGCCCTGCCGCCCGATCCCGACAACACCGTGGCGGACATGGGCGCCATTCCCTTCTTCCACGAATCCGCGGTTCCGGGCAGCCAGCCCGGCCGGCCGGCGGACTTCCGCCTGCTGGGCGCCCATCCCAATCCCTTCAATCCGGTGACGGCTCTGAGCTTCAGCCTCCCTGTTCCCGGCTACGTCAGTCTCCGGGTCTACGACACTGCTGGCCGCGAGGTCAGGACGCTGGTGAACGGGTGGCGGACAGCGGGTTCACAAGAGGCGACGTTCGATGGTTCCGGCCTGCCTTCGGGGGTGTACCTGGTGCGGCTGGAGATGGGGGATTTTATCCAGACGCAGAAACTGGTGCTGCTGAAGTAGTCTATAGTCGTTGATCGTTAGTCGTTAGTAGGGGCGGCCCGGCGTGGCCGCCCCGGTTGTTTTGGAAGATGGAAGATGGAAGAGGGGAGGTGGGATAGGCATTCTTGCCTGTCTGTGGGGTGGGGTGTAGGGGCGAGGCATCTGCCCTTCGGAGACCTAGTCCCCAGAACCGGTTAATCGTCCTGTTGGAAGGCTGCCTCGGTGGGAAGCGTGAGCAAATGCTTCGCCCTGATGTGATTCGCCTCTCGCCTCCAGGCGGAAACCAACCCCCAAATGCCGCCCGCCCCGCGCCGTATATCCTAAGGCATTTCCCTCACGCCGTACGGATCACCGTTTTCCTTCACCCGCCGACACCGCGACTATTCACCGCCCGGGATTTCTCCGGGCCTGTCGCCATTATTTTTATCTTCAGGAGGTGCACCATGAAAAAATCAGTTTTACTGTCCGCCGTGCTGGCTGGAGGGTTGGTGTTGTGGCGCCGCCGGTCCCGCAATTCCCACCCCCCGGCGCTGCCCCCCGGCGACCCTCGGACGCCCGGCACCCAGGCGCTGAACCTGGGCGCGGCACTGCTGCAGAGCCATGCTCCGGTGCGCGCCTTCAACACGTACCTGGACGGATTCCATTTTTACGCCGACGATATGGGCCGCCAGGTGGAAGCCCACCATTACTGCAGCCGGTTAAGCGAAGATTTCACCCAGTGCGTCATCTTCAACGGCAACACGCCCGAAGCCCTGCTGATCGGGGTCGAATACATCATCAGTGAACGGCTCTTCCTGGCCCTGCCGGAAGAGGAGAAGAAGCTGTGGCACAGCCATCGCTACGAGGTCAAATCCGGGCAGTTGATCGCCCCGGGGGTTCCGGAACCGGCCGAACGCGAACTGATGACCCGGATCGTGTCCACCTATGGCAAAGTGTGGCACACCTGGGATGCCTCCCGGGATGAGTTGCCCCTGGGTCTCCCGGCCCTGATGATGGCCTTTACCGCCGACGGACAGTTGGACGCGGAAAGGCTGAGCGAGCGCAATCACCGCTTCGGTGTCAGCGCCATGCGGCGGCGGCGCCAGCGGGATTCCATCCTCGAACCCGAGGCGATCCCCGGCGCCGACGCCTGGCAGTCCGGCCGCACCTGGCAGGTGAACCTGGAAGAACGGGAGATGACCACCCCTTCGACTCGCCCGGAACGGCGGCCGGAGGAGGTGATGGAATAGTCCGGGAGGGATCCTCGCCGGTGAAGGGGACGGTGGGAGAGCATCCCGCTGCCTTTCCCCGCTTTTATCCCCTCTTCCATGGTCACTGAAGCACTAATGCGACGTGCCCCTGCCCGGGACTTTTGTCCCGGGCAGGGGTGTGCAAAACGCATGACTAATTACAGGGCTTACGCGTGTCGTTTTCTTCGGCACCGCTTCGGAGGGCCATCCTTCCTGGGGACGGCTTCGACGATCTCTCCCAACACCACGAAGTGCGCCATCAGGTCGCCTACTGACCCAAATACCAGTTGATTTGCCGCTTTTTATGTGATACATTGAGCATGTTCATTCTACATTCCTGGGAGTCGAACATGCCCGCACGATTGTTATGTGTCCTCGCGGCCTTGGCGGCGTGGAGCCTACTGACGCTGTCCGCCGCCGCCCAGACCGGCCTGACCGGCCTGGAGTGGCCGCCCGAACCGGTGGAAATCCTGCCCGATCCCGCCTCGCCGGCGCCCGCGGCGCGTCCCCTGCCCGCCCCCGGCAACTACCGTTGGCCCGGTTTGGACGGCGCCGACGACTGGGAGCTGATCGCCCGGGATTCCCTCACCACCACCATCCCTGCCGGGGGGCGGCTGGCGGTGTATTTCGATCCCGCCGGCGAGATGATCGGATTTCAGGACCCAGCCGTGGAGCTTTCCCCCACCCAGGCCGCCGCCCTGGCCCGGACCCCGGCCTGGCTGCGCGCCGACCTCTACGACAGCTTCCGCCGCTTCTACTATCCCATGATCGCCGACCTGGTGGCCGAAGAGATCCTGAACGCCCCCGATCCCCTGGTGGACGAGATCGCCTTCCAGGCCGCGCATATCGCCCCCGAGATCATCGGCGGGGCCATGTTCCTGGAACTGCTGCGGGAAAATGCCGAATACGTCTACCTGGCCGACAGCGCCCTGGATTACGTCCAGATCGTGGATTACGGCGCCTCCGGGGATGACGATTACTGGTCCACCGCCCGCTACCGCGTCGTGGAGGAGAGCGGCGACACGGTGGAGGTGGAAATTGACCGGGAGATCTATTACTGGTACCTGGTGCATCCCAAGCTGTCCGACGAGATGCCCACCTACATCAACCCGGCCAACGGGGAAATCGCCGCTCCCCCCGACGGCGTCTTCTGGCGCACCTACTTCTGGACCCATGCCGATTCCGGTTATTCCCACCTGAGCCAGGAGCTGGACGGCTGCCCCGTGCTGTGGGCGCACCGGGTCAACACTGCCGGATCGTCCAACGGTGCGGTGGGCCTGGTCAACGATTGGGTCAACGAGGCCATGAACTGGGCCGTGGGCCCGGAACGCCCCATCCAGCCGGTGCGCATCTACGCCCTGCACCAGGGGTACTGCGGCGAGCATTCCGACATCACCGCCGCGGCGGGGCGCACCGCCCTGATTCCCACCGTGTGCACCATCGCCTTCTGCGAAGACCACACCTGGAACGAATTCTGGGACCGGGACTGGATCCACTGGGAACCGGTCAACAACATGGTCAACAGTCCGCTCAGTTACGAGAACGGCTGGGGCAAGGTGTTCGCTTCGGTGATCAACTTCCGCGGCGACGGCTTCGTCTGGGGCGTGACGGAACGCTACAGCGAGGGCCTCTGCACACTGACCATCACGGTGCGGGACAGTTGCGGCAAACCGGTGGATGGAGAGAAGGTGGCGCTCAAGAGCACCATGACCGGCGGCGGGCAGTACTACACCACCTGGAGCGTCACCGATGCGGAGGGGCAGGCCACCCTGACGTTGGGCGACAACCGTCCCTTCTATGTGCGGGTCAGCGGGCCGCTGGGAGCCTACCCCTCGAGCTCCACCCAGTACGCCAGCGTCATCACCAATTCCCAGGCGGGCCAGAATTACACCTGGGACTGCTCCATCAGCAACGCGTCCCCCGCCCTGGGCGTGACCGAAGCGCCGCCCTACCCCAATCCCGACGACACCTACCGCCTGGAAGTGCAATACGAGACGTTGTACGAAACCGCCTACGCTTCCATCTTTCTGGCCAATGAATTTTCCGAAAAACTCTACGGCGGCGGGGGTACGGATCTCTTCCTGGCCGACTCGCTGAACCTGGCGGCCTACGATTCCCTGCAGCCGGCCCAGGGATTCGAAATAACTCCGGGCGCCGCCTCCGGAACCCTGGATTTCGTCCTGCCCACTTTTGAGCCGTGGTACGCGGTGTTCTCAGCGCGCGAATTGACAGTCAACAGCCAGCGGGTGAAAGCAGTGGTGAGCGCCTACCGGTACAGCAGCGGCGTCGTCCCAGGTTCCGGGGCGCAGCCAGCGCGATTCACTCTGCATCCGACCCACCCCAATCCGTTTAACCCCACGACAGCTTTGAGTTACGAGCTGCGCGCTGCAAGCTACGTCCGTTTACGGGTCTATGACACCGCCGGCCGTGAGGTGCGCGCGCTGGTGGACGGGTGGCGGGACGCGGGGGTTCACGAGGTGACCTTCGACGGCTCGGGGCTGGCTTCAGGGGTGTACCTGGTGCGATTGGAAGCGGGGGAATTCACGCAGACCGAAAAGATAGTTCTGCTGAAGTAGCGAGGCAGTGCCATTTGCCTGAAAATGCAAATCCGGCGGGGAGCGCAGGCTTCCCGCCGGATTTGTTTTTATCCCGACGGCAACGAGTAAAATCCGTTCCCCGTGAAAATTCCTCTTGACAAGCGCGTTCCGGCGATGTATATTAAAAGATGTTCAACCGCCCCGCGTCCCCACGCTCCAGCCAACCAAGGAGAGGCTCCATGAAACGCTTGCTGCCTGCAATCCTGACCACGCTTGCGCTGTGCGCCTTGACCTTCCCGGCCACCGCCGGCGATTCCACCACCCTCCCCTGCTCCATCCTGGGCGCCGACGGCCGCGTCCTGCCGCCCAGCCCCACCGGGCTCTACACCTGTTCCACCGAGCAGCCGGTGACCGCGCCATCCGCGGCCGACGACATCAACTTGGTGCAGATCGGGTCCACCGTGGGGCCGCTGTACAATTCCATGAGCGGCGGCGATTCCGACGGGGACAACCTGTTCGAAGCCTATTTCTACATCGGCCTGGGCGGGACCTTCACCTACCGCATCTATGAGAACAACGGGTCCAACGTGTACAACCAGGTGTTCCAGGCCACCCAGGGGCTGATCCCCTACACTTACGGCGACACCGACGGCGACGGCCTGAAGGAAGTCATCGGGCAGTGGAGCAACTGGCTGTACGTGTGGGAATCCCCGGCCGCTGGGCAACTGGCCACCTCCATGGTGTGGCAGTCCCCCTCGCTGATGAACATTACCGGGTACACCACCAGCGGAGATTTGGACGGAGACGGCCTGGGCGAAATCATCCACACCCGCAACGCCTGGGGTACCGATAACTTACTGATGATATATGAAGCCACCGGCAACAACCAGTATCAGCTGATCTTCTCCCAGTGGGTGTCCGACTACAACCTGGGCTGGAAAGCGCTGGGCGATTTCGACGGCGACGGGCACAACGAGGTGGCCTTCTCCAGCGGCGGAGGCGACGTGCACGTGTTCGAATCCACCGGCAACAACGTCCTTCAGCAGACCTTCACCCAGAACATGGGGACGTTCAACGCCTACGCCTGCGTGGCGGCCCACGACATGGACGGCAACGGCCGCGACGAGTTCATCGTGGGGGGGTCCGATTCCGGCCCGGGCTGGGTGACGCGGATCTACGAGGCCACAGGCAACAACGCCTACACGGTGCGCCAGGAAATCATCATCAACGACAACTACTTCGGCACGCCGGGTAACGCCGCCGGGGACTTCGATAACGACGGCCGCGACGAACTGATCATCCAGACCGCCCAGGCGCTGCACGTCTACGAATGGAACGGGCAGCAGTACGTCGAGGTGCAGACCATCCCGGAAAACTTCGGCTCCATCCTCCACGGAGTGTTCGCCTTCGATACCAACAACAACGATTTCGACGACCTGTTCTGGGTGGGGATTGACTACGACGAGGCTTCCGTCATCCTGGAAAACGAGGTCACCGGCCCGCCGCCGGACGTGACCATCGCGCTGCAATACCAGGGCATGGGAGCGGGATCGTTCAGCTATCAAGCCACGCTGACCAACAACGAGACCGTGCCGGTGGGCTTCGAGGCCTGGATCATGACCCGGATGCCGAATGGATCATGGATCGGGCCCCAGTTGGGACCGCTGACCATGACTCTGCCGGGCGGCGCCTCCGTCACCCGCCCCCGAACGCAGATGGTTCCCGGGTCGGCCCCGGCGGGAGAGTACCTGTATTACGGGTACGTGGGGGATTACCCCGCAGCCAAATGGGACTCTTCCGGCTTCCCCTTCACCATATCGGGAACGGATGACCGGACGGCGGGGCTGGCGGATTGGCGCTGCACCGGCGAACCCTTCCCCGGAGAATCCTCGCAGGAAGCGGTGGAACTCCCCCTGGCGAATCGCTTTACCCGGGCACCGGCCAATTCGGAGACTTTTATCCCCTCCATCCCCTGCTCCGATGAGACCATCGCCTTTACCCTGCCGGAATCGTCTCACGTGACCATCACGGTATATGATGTGGTGGGCCGGGAAGTGGCCACCCTGGTGGACGGCAGCCTGGGGGCGGGATCTCACCAGGTGGACGTGCGCCGGCTGAACCTGCCTGCGGGGATGTACCTGTACCGCCTGACCGCGGGCGGCCAGGCAGCCACGGGAAAGCTGATGATCCTGAAATAAATGAAGGCCATATCGTTCGAAAAATAGTCACAATAAAAGTGTCCTTCGGGACACTTTTATTTTATATTATTCGACATTGCCTCCCCACAATATCTGAACGATTGCCCCAACCGCTGCTCCCGACCCAGCAACAGCAAGATGGTGCTTTTCAGGCGCCAAATCATCATCCCATTCCCCGACTGGCCACGCTTGGCGATCCTTCGTGCTGCATCCGGATAGAAGCATAGTGCCAGTCATGTATTCCATTTTCAAATAAGGAGACTGCTGTGAAACGGAGACAATTCATGTCGCGACTCTGTTTGGGGTGTGCAGCGATGCTCGCCTTGCCTGTCATCGCCGGAGCGACCAGCTCCGAGGCGTGGGAGGCGCTGAAGCGATTGGATATCGCAACCGCAAAAACCCACTTTGAGGCGGCGCTCGAGGAGTCTCCGGACGACCTCGCGGTGATGCGCGGGCTGTTATTGACGGCGTACTTTGATCTGGACGTTCCATTGCAGGCCAAGATGATCCAGAAGATGATCAAGACCGACCCGGCCAATCCCTATCTCTTGCCGGTGTTTGAATTTATGGCCGAAGAGCTGGGAGACTGGAAGGATCAAAACAAGCTGCATGCGGAAATCGGTCAGGCTCTGTCACGGCACGGCCGGGGCGCCCTGGCGTATTCCGGCAAATTCATTCAGGCGGGAGCGTACTATAAGTGCGGGCAGGACAAAGGCGCTAAGATGATGGCAGCGGCGGGATGCGCTCCGGGATGCTGGACCGTTGGACCCTTCGAAAATAAATCCCAGATTGCCGCATACCGCCCGCTGCCCGGCGAAACCGCCCCCCTGGATACGGCGGCTCAGTTCCGGGGAAAGATGGGGACCGTGGCGGGCTGGAGTTGGATCCCCAACGTTTATTTAGGCGACCTGGTTCCGGTTCAGGCGATGAAGAACAGCGAGGACATGGCGTGCCAGGCCCGGCTGTTCTTCGAATTGCCGGAAGACATGGAAGTGGTGATCGGTCTGGGGGGAGTTTTTCATTACCGCATGTACCTGGACGGCTTGAAGATTCACGATGACCCGGTCTTCCGCAACGCCAATGAACGCGAGGCCTTCCAGGTTAAACTGTCGCGCGGCGCGCATGAACTGGCCCTGGTGATGGGGGCGGAAGAGACGGTCATCTTTTCGGTTTTAGTGGTGGATCAGGACTATAATCCCATACCGAAGTTGAAGTGGTTGCGTCAGGCCCGGATCACGCCGGCCGATTCCCTCCAGGTCCACAAGGTGCATCCCATCTTCGATCCCTTCGACGCGCACGTCGCCGTCCAGGGCGAAGCGCCGGATACCCGTCTCTGGCACAGCATTCTGCGCATGTACAACGGGTTTGCCCACGAGGTCATGAAGGATCTGGAGTCGCTGCATCAGAAGGGGGAACTGAATCTCCTGGAGCAGTGGGCCTTGTACTCCAGTTACAAGACCTTGGAAGAAGAAATGTTGGCGGGGGAGGTTCTGCGCAACTTCCATGAAAACGCGCCCACGCCCTGGTCCGAATTGAGATGGATTCAGCTGGAATCCGAGAGTTCAAGCCCGTCTGCCGAGCACTATATCAACTTGCAGCAAAAATACCGGGATCGGTATGCCATTGACGCAATGGCGGCAGTAGTACCGGCACTATCCGCCGATGTGGAAACCACCATCCGCCAACTGAACCAGGTTGCGGAGAAGTATCCCTGGTGTGCCAGCGTTCATGCCCTGCTGTTCATTTTTTACGCGGATGCCCTGAAAGACTACGATAAGGCCATCCGGGAAGCGCGAGTCATCCACGAAATGACGGGCGATCGCAGTATCCTGGATAAAGTGGAGTTCAGTCTGTTTCTGCTGCAGGGCCGCGTTGACCAGGCCATCAAGAACAAGTGGAAGAATCTCCGGGCGGCCCACGGGCTCGATGTCCCCATCGGCGAAATGGCCGAGCTGACCCGGCAACTCAACCGCTCCGCCGAATTTATCCCCTACCTGGACAGCCTGAAACAATGCTATCCGTACAATCTGGAAAACTATCCCCTGCTTCAGGCGGCGTACCTTCAGCTCGGCCAGCAAAGTAAAGCGCAAGCCGTCAGCCTGGAACTGCACCGGTTGGATCCGTCCGACGTCCGCCCATACATTTTGAACGATTCGTTGCGCCATTACGCTACTTTTGACAGTATCTTCGGCGCGGTGGATGTGGCTTCGCTATGGGGTGAGACGCCGCCGCAGAATGAACTGGGAGGTAAAACCTTTTATTTCCTCCTGGATCGCCAGCAGGTTCTGCTGTTCGATTCCGGAGTCTGGTTGCAGGATGTGCACAGCATCAGAGTTCTCCTAGATCAAGATGCCGTACAACTCATGCAATCCATGCAACTTGATTTTGACCCGGATACGGATGAGTCCAGTGAATTGATCACCGCCCGCCGGTTGCGCAAAAACGGGTCACCTTTGGCCGCCACCCGGGAAGGCCAGGAACTGGCCTTCAAAGATTTGAAGCCGGGGGACGCTATCGAACTGCATTTCCGCACCTGGGGCGGCCAAAGTGGAGATCTATGGAATGATTACTGGGTGGATTATCAGACCGGCTCGACCTATTTTCAGCGGCGTTGGGAATTTTCCATACTGACCAACCGGGCCGACCTTCAATACCGGTCAATTCCCCCTGCCCCTGAGGCCACCGTGAGCGACCGCTGCGGATTCCGGAAGTACACCTGGCAGGAAGACAATACGCCGGCCGTGCTTCTGAATGTCCATTCGACTCCACCGAGCAGGGATTTGTTAGGCTCTGTAGTCGTATCCACCCTGCAGGATTGGGAGCAGTTGAACCAGTGGTATCATTCCATCAGCAAGGCAGTGCTGGGAGACAATCCCCGCGCCCGGACATTAGCCCGCCAGTTGACCGCGGGGGATAGTACAGATGACCAGAAATTGGCCTCCCTGTACCGGCATATCGTCAATACCATCCCCTATCAGGTCATTCCCCTGGACTACGACGGCTCCATCCCCCATCGGCCGGATGAAGTGCTGAGCAACCGCTGGGGCGACTGCAAGGATAAGGGACACCTCCTCATCCAGATGCTGCGGGAAGTGGGCATCGAAGCCTGGCCGGTGCTGGTGAGCTCCCGGTTTAGCGGGACTCAGTTGCCTTTACCCGCCTTCAGCTTCAATCATTTGATGGTGGCCTGCCGCATCCACGGCGATACCATCTATGTGGACGCCTCGGACAAGGGCTTTGCGCCCCGCAAATCCGTGAACCGGTACTACTCCGGGCAACCCTGCCTGGTCGTCGGACCGACTCCGGCTTCCCTGAGCCGCATACCCATCGTGCAGCCGGAGGACTATTACAAAGTATCCCGAATTACGCTGAAGCCGCAGCAGGGTTCCAATTTTTCACTGTACAATCACAAGCAGTACTACAACTTAAGCGCCGGGGACGTTCGGATTGAATATATCGGGTGTTCCTACGAGGACATCCTGAAGGACCTGGTGACCGATGTGACGGGACATTGGCAGACTAAAATTGTCCTGGATACTCTGATCTACGATTCCCTGGAAACCATTGACACGGTATTCGCTGAGACATGGCAGGGGAGCTTGGAATTGAACCGGCAATCCGCAGCCAACATCACGCTGCTTCATCTCCCCAAATGGGGTGTAATGAGCAGTGAGAACATCCCTTACCTGGAAAGCGAAGATGAAGATCCACTACCGGTGGATTTGACCAACTGGGTAACCCGAACAGATCGGATTCTGGAGCTTGAAGTGCCCCTGGAATATGGCCGGCTGCACCTGCCGGAAGAGGTCCACCTCGGCGGCGGTCTCTATGCCTTCGACCTGGTGCCGCAGTGGAATGTTCAAACCCGGATCCTTACCATGACCTCAAACCTTACCATCCGGAGTGGAATCTGCGATCGGGGTGAGTTCATCGCCTTTATCCGCCAGGTGGATGAGGTGTTCAATAGCGCTCTGGTGTTTGAAAAATGATCATGCCGCACCAGTGAACACCAACCGGGGCAGCCTGACCGCTGCCCCGGTTCATTTTCCCTCAGGATCTGTAACTACCGTTTCCGCGAAATGTAGAAGCAGTTCAGGATGTCGTCCGGAAGGGTCTTGATGTCCACCTCCCGGAATCCGGCTTCGGAGAGTTTCGCCCGGGCCAACTGCCGGCCCCACACCGTTCCCAGCGCTTCGCCGTCCTGCGCCAGCGACACGGTCATGCAATGGAAGGTGGAAAAGCCGAACAGGGTCGGCGCCATGGGGTGGTCCAGGTTCTCTTCCAGGTTGCTGGAGGCGTCAATGTCCTGCATCAGGAACACGCCGCCATCCTTCAGCGCCCGGTGAATGGCCTGCAGCGCCTGGGTGGGCCGGGCCATGTCGTGGATGCTGTCGAAGGCGGTGATCAGGTCGTAGCGTCCCTGGTCGGTCAAATCGGCGGCGTCGGCCTGGTCGAACTGCACATTGGTCAGCTCCAGGCGGGAGGCCTCTTCCCGGCCTGTGGCCACCCCCTCTTCGGACAAGTCAATGCCCCGGAAGCGGCTGTTGGGGAAGGCGCGGGCCAGTACGGTCATGGCGCGGCCGGTGCCGGAACCGATGTCCAGGACCTCGGCGCCCCGTTCCAGCGTCTCCCGCAGGCCGGGAATCAGGGGGATGATCCGGTCCACCAGGCTATGGTCGAAGATGCGGGCGGTCTCTTCGGCCTGCAGTCGCTGGAAATGGGGGAAGGCCGCGTAGGGCACGCCGCCGCCGTTGCGGAAGGCTTCGGCGACCTGGTCTTCCACGCTGCCCATCAGGTGGATGTACTGGAAGAACATGGCCAGATTGTCCACGCCGGCGGACTGGGTCAGGCTGGCGGCGTGTTCCGGCGGCAGGCGAAAGGTGCGGTCTTCGGGGTTGTACTCCACGATGCGGCCCACGGTCATCCCGCCCAGCCATTCCCGCACGTAGCGCTCGTTCAGGCCCGCGATCCGGGCGATCTGTTCGCTGGTGGACCAGGGCAGTCCGGACAGGGTATCGAACAATCCCAGCTTGTGTCCCAGGCTGATCATCAGGCCCAGGATGCCGTCATTCAATATGCTGACCAACTGCGCCGAAAAGGCCTGGGCTTTGGTCTCGAATTCCGCCTCGGATGAGGCTTCCATGATGTTCCGTTCTCTGCGGTCACTATCCTTGTCTGGCATGGTGTCTCTCGGTTATAAAAAAGTGGAAATCAAACGCGAAGACCCTGCGGTTTGCGGCAGGGTCATCTATTTTCGGGTTGTTATAAATACGGAATGTTAATCTGCTAATTTGCAGGAACTTAGTGAAGGAGTACGCGAAGATTCAAGGGGCGGGAACATCGAAGAGGCGGGAAGGCTGTGGGGCGGGCCTGGCCATGATACTATCCGGAGCCGCCGTGTAGGGGCGATGCATTGGCCCGGCGGGGGCCTCGTTCTTCAGGGTGGAATATCCGCCTGCCGGAAGGCTGCATCGTACGGGAATGAAAGCCAATGCTTCGCCCTCTGCCAGGTCAGGTGAACATCCCGGTCTCAGGGCGAAGCATCTGCGCACCGGATCAAGCCGTGCCGCCTCCCGCTGGCGGTTGAGATGATATCAACCTGTGGAGGCCTCTTTAAGGCAGATGCATCGCCCCTACACCCCACTTCCACCCTTCGGGACCCCCTCCGGGGCCATGACACTGCGCCTATGTAGGGTAGGTCAGACATTCCTGAGATCTTTGAAATACTCTCTACGTCTACCGGATTTTTCGCCCAGCGGTGTCATTACGCTATCCGAGCCGTAAAAGAGCGTACTGGGCTTGAA
>QZKQ01000087.1 GCA_003599535.1 Candidatus Zixiibacteriota bacterium
TTTTGTGCCGATTGTGGGCACTTGAAGCCTGTCCGGATAACTCCCAAAGAGGGCGCCGCTGCGGAGGGCCATCCGTCAGCCGACGGATGGCCCTCCGCAGCGAGGCTATCCCCAGCGTTTTCCGCGTAAATCAGACAGGCTCTTATTCAACGAGCCGGACCACCGGCAGGTTGCCTCCCGGCCGGGCCGGGCAGCGGCGGGAATGTATCCGTAACATGGTTCCATTTCATGGATGGCTGAAAAAAGCCGATTTTTGCTTGACTCCCCCCCCTTTTTTCCTTATCCTATTAGCAACTCAAGAACCAAATCCGTGAAAGGGGGGACAGGATGAGAACGCGTTCAAGGGCCTTTTACCTCGTCCTGATAGTGGTTGTCGCGGGGAGCCTGGGCGCGATGCCGGCCTGGGGCACCCAGTTGGCGGGGGGCAAGGGGCTGACCACGGTGCAGCTCCCGACGGTCCTCGAGCCCGGATCCCTGAACATCACCCTGCACGCCCGGGCATTCGTCAAGTCCGTGCCCGAGCTGGACTATACCCTATCGAACGGGACCGGGGCGGTATCCTTCAACTTCGGCTTCACCAAGCACGTGGAGCTGGGCTTCACCCAGATCATGTACCAGGATCTGAACGTCTCGGCCGCCGCCAACGGCTTCCTGTCCATGGAGCAGATCCCGGACGACTCCTACCTGCGCCTGAAGGTGGGTGGATACCCCCTGACCCTGGGCAACGCCTTCTTCAAGGTCGGCGTACTGAACCAGTTGCGCTACCGCACCGGCCTGGTCAACGGGGTCTACCTGGAACCCTATTCGGGCGAAGGCATCGAGTGGGAAGTTGATTTCCTGGCGACCTACTATACCAACCCGCTGTACGAAGACAACGCTCCCGCCTTCCACCTGAACCTGGGTTACCTGAACCATAACGACGCCGGCATGGGGCGCAGCGCCTTCAAAGCGACGCAGGAATTCGTCTACGGTCTGGGCGCCGTCTACCCCACCCGCCGCTTCGATTTCGCCCTGGAAACCTACGGCAACCTGTTCACCCGCTACCCCGACGAGCTGACGGTCTACAGCCGGGAAAACAGCGGCTGGGCGACCCCTTCGATCCGCTACAAGATGTTCTACGGCATGTCCGCCAACCTGGGCGTGGATGTGCTCCTGTTCCAGCAGGATGACGGTACCGCCTATACCACCAAAACCGCCCTGCCGGAAGGCTACCCGGAAAATTATCCCCCGTGGCGCCTCGTCGGCAGCCTCTCCATCAGCCCTTCCACCGCGTTCTACCGCCAGCCGACCTTCTCCAAGGTGAGCGACCCGGTCAACGCCCGCAAGCTGCTGCGCGAGCGCAAAAGCCTGTTCGAGTGGGTGGTGGACGAGCAGGAAGGGGTGGAATACATAGACGTGGAGCTGGAAAAGATCAAGGCGGAACGCAAGAAGGCTGAACTGGAGTTGGAACAACTGAAGAAAGATCTGGGAAATCCTTAGGCGCAACCGGGAAAAATGGTATACCCCGGATAACCGGGAAAAACCGGAAAATCAACGGCACAACCGGAAAGACCGAAAAGGCGGACGCCCTGTCCGCCTTTTCCCATGATGGACCCTCCGGCTCCCCGGCGGCCTAATCCGGGCGGGGCGCAACCGGCTCTTCCGGCACGGCTCCGGCCGTCTCGAATTCCCGGGAGTGCTCCCAGAAGAAATCGAACAGGGTCTGGTAGGCGGCAGACACCGCCGCCTCGTCCAGCACCGCGGCGGCCAGGGAATCGTTGCTCTCGTCCTCGTGCTGTTGCAGGAAGACGATCCGCCGGTCGAACAGGATCATCTTCAGGGGGAGACTGGCGGCCAGGCGCAGCCGGACACCCATCTGCCGGAGCTGGGTGAAGACCTGGGTCAGCCAGGGCCGGGTCTCGGGGTCCAGTTCATAGACCCAGCGGGAGGTCCCGCCGCGGGCCAGGAACTGCTGCAGGGCGGCGGTCTGTTCCCGCACCCGCTCGGGGGTATCGCAGGCGTAAGGCGGCCGGCCGAAGCCCGTGATTTCGCTGCAGGCGGCGTTGGTCAGGGCACAGTAATGCTGGTGGATTTCCTCATTGCCGCGCAGGATGCGAATGCCGTCTAGGGCGGCCGGATCCGGGCCGCAGCCGGCGTGGATGGCGTGCAGCTCCCGGGACAGCCGCCGGCCTTCGCTGATGGCCCCCTTCAGGGCGCGGATGGCCGGTTCCAGCGTCACCGCCGGCGGGACCACTTCGAAGGTGTGCCGCGATGCCGTCCGGCGTTCGCGGCAGTAGCCCAGGCTGGCCAGGCGGCGGATGATCTCGTACACCTTGGTCTGCGGGATCCCCGATTCCTTCTGCAGATCGGTCGAGGTGGCGCTGCGCTTCTTCAGCAGGACCAGGTAGACCTTGGCTTCCCGTTCGCTGAATCCCAACCCGGTCAACCGTACCAGCAGGCGGCGATTTTCCGAAGTCATGGAATTCCCATCGCGTAAAGATTGGTATCCCTTGGAGTTCCGCCCTCCTTCAGGGCACGACAAGGTTCCGGCGCCGCTTCCAGCTCTCGTACTCTTCGGCCTGGTTCCAGAAGAATTCAAACAGGGCCCGGTAGGCGTTGGCGACGGTGTTCTGCTTGATGATGGACATGGTCAACTCGCCGGTCAGGGCGTAGGGGTCCTGCTGGGTCACCAGCACTTCCCGGCCATCGAATACCATCATCTTCAGGGGCAGGCGTTGCGCCACGCGGATCCGTTCCCCCCGGCGGTGAAAGAATTCCGCCAGGGACAGGTGAGAGGCGTCCGCCTGATCGTCCAGCTCGTAGACCCACAGGGAGAGGCCGCCGCGCGCCACCAGGGCCTCGTTTTCCCGCGCCTGCTCCTCTTCCTTTTCCGTCGTGTCGCAGGTGTACGGCGGCCGGGCGAACCCCATGATTTCCCGCTTGGCGTTGCGCAGCAGCTGGCAGTAGTGGTGGTGGATGCTCTCCTTGCCGTGAAGAATTTCGATGTATTCCAGCGGTTCCATGACCTCGCCCCCGGCGTTGAAGATCTCGGTCAGTTCCCGCTTCAGGCTGCTGGCGTCTTCCAGCCGGACCTCGAGCTTCTGCACGTGGAAATTCAGGGCGGTCTGCGGATCAATGGCTTCAAAGGAGCGCTTGTGCCCCACCCGCCGTTCCCGGCAGTACCCCTGGCGCACCAGCCGCCGGATGATTTCGTACACCTTGGTCTGAGGAATGCCGGAGGACTTCTGGAGGTCCGCCGAGCAGGCGCTGCGCTTGCTCAGCAACGCCAGGTACACTTTTGCTTCCCGCTCGCTTAGTCCCAAATCCACCAGTCGCTCGAGTAACCGGTTGTTATCCACGGCCATGGATGATCCTTTACCTATGGTGAAACAGCTTTACCCCTTGCGGGGTAATAAAC
This sequence comes from Candidatus Zixiibacteriota bacterium, assembly GCA_003599535.1. Lineage (GTDB taxonomy): Bacteria > Electryoneota > B3-LCP > B3-LCP > B3-LCP > SURF-9. The sequence continues at coordinate 3,398 of QZKQ01000087.1, forward strand.
CCCGCGGTATAATATAACTCGCTTTATTTAAATAGTCAAGCACTTTTTCGGCGGAAATCTATTTTTTTCTATAACATGGACGGCGCGCCGGAGAACCGGGGCACCGGAACTTTTGCCTCGCCGCGAGGTATAAAGGGGCGATGAAAATTATTCCGGGAAACCCTTGCTTCAGCCTTCCCGGATGTGTATATTAGAAATCTTCGTGCGCCCGTAGCTCAACTGGACAGAGCGTCTGGCTACGGACCAGAAGGTTAGGGGTTCGACTCCCTTCGGGCGTACCACAAAGCCGCAAGCAGTCATGCTTGCGGCTTTTGTTTTTTGGGGGGTCCTTGAGGCCAGTAGCGCCGGCGTCCCTGCCGGTGAAGGAATGGCAAGCTGGGAGACTGGCCCTACTTCGAGGGAGGCGGTTTGACCGAGGGGAACAGCGCCGCCTCCGTGTGGGGCAGGAACAGCGCGGCCATGAATTCGTCCATGTACCCCGGCCAGGCGGAAAGTTCGAAATAGGTGACGCGGCGGGCGACCTCCTCCAGTTCGTCGCGCAGGCGTTGCGACAGCAGGGCCAAGCCGGCGCCGCGCAGGGATCCGTTGCCCAGGTAGGAGAAGTGTTCCCGGGGCAGGTCCGGGAGCATGCCGATTTGCACCGCCCGTTCGACGTCCAGGTAGCGCCCAAAGCCTCCGGCGATGATGACCCGGTCAATGGCTCCCGGTTCCAGGCCCACTCCCTTCAGCAGGGTCATGATCCCGGCGAAGATGGCGCCCTTGGTGCGCACCAGGTTGTCCAGGTCCACTTCGCTGATGGCCAGGTCGCCGGCGCCGCCCGTGTCGGCCTCGGAGGCCAGCACCAGTTCGGTGTGGCGGCCGTGGCGGCGCAGACGCTCGGGGTCGGCTTCGGGGCGGAACTTGCCCCGGGCGTCCAGACGGCCGGTGGCGCGCAGTTCGGCCAGCAGGTCAATCAGCCCTGACCCGCAGATGCCACGGGGGCTGCCACCGCCGATGACCCGGAAGGTCAACCGGCCGCGGCCGTCGGATCGCACCTGGTCCACGGCCCCGGGCAGGGCGCGCATGCCGCAGCGCACCCCGCTGCCTTCGAAGGCGGGCCCGGCGGAGCAGGCGCAGGCGGTCAGCCATTCGCGGTTGCCCAGTGCCACCTCGCCGTTGGTGCCCAGGTCCACGTACAGGCACAGCTCTTCGGCGCGGTGCACGCCCGCCGCCACCAGCCCGGCGGTGATGTCCCCGCCCACGTAGCTGGCCACGGAGGGGCTGAACAGCACCGGGGCCCGCGGGTGCAGACCCAACCCGGCGTCTCGGGCGCTCAGCAGGGGGAAGTGCGTCACGGTGGGAACGTAGGGTTCTTCGCGGATGGTGCGGGGGTCCAGGCCCAGGAACAGGTGCTGCATGGTGGCATTTCCCGCCACCACGGCTGCCACTACGCGGTGGGGATGCCCCCCAACCTCCTTGACCATGCGCCGCAGCAGGGCCTCGGTGGCTTCCAGGATCAGCTTGCGCAGCTCGTCCAGGCCCCCGGGACGCCCGGCGTAGACGATGCGGTGAATGATGTCGGCCCCGCAGGGAATCTGGGCGTTGAAGTCGCTGGCTTCCGCTGCCACCTCCCCGGTGGCCAGGTCAATCAAGCGGGCGAACAGGGTGGTGGTGCCCACATCCAGGGCCAGGCCGTAGACCGGCTGGGGCTCGTCGGCGTCGAGGTCCAGGATCAGGGTGGCAGCCGCGCCGCGGTGCAGCAGCACATGGATCTCGCCGTCGTGGGCGCGCAGGGTTCGGGCCAGGCGGCGCAGCGCCTCGGGCCCGGCCTGGAAGGGCGCCGGCAACCCCCGGCGGGTCAGGGCGCGGCAGAGACGGTCGAAGTCGGAGGAGTTATCCTGCAGGGTGGGAGGGGGGACTTTCAGGCGCAGGCGTTCGGCCAGCGGCTCCAGGGGCAGGCCCAGGGCTTTGAGTTCCCGGCCGGGATGCTCGCCGGGGGACCATTCGGCGGGCAGGGCTTCGCGGGAAAAGGTGAACTGCGACCCGGGGGGGATCTGGACTTCCACGTCGCCAGTGACGCGCGATACGCAGGCCAGCGCGAATCCCTGCTCCTGCTCCCGGGCGGAGAGATTGGGCCGCCCGGCGGTGAACACCTCCCCGGAGAGCAGGCGCACCTTGCAGCGCCGGCAGGTGCCCAGGCCGCCGCATTCGGTGCGCAGCATGTACCCGGCGCGGCGGGCGGTTTCCAGCAGGGAGGCGCCGTCTTCGGCGCTCACGACCACGTCTCCCGGCAGAAAGCGGACGCGGTGGCTCATGCGCGTGCCACCATCACTGGTACTTCTCCCGCACGATGCGCTCCAGCTCATGCCACGTGAGCAGCAGGCGCTCGTCACGGCGCAGCGGGGAATAGATTCTTTCCCGGCGCAGCATCTCCGTGTCCAGCGTGGCTGCCACCACCCCGGCGTCATGCAGCCCGGCCTGCGCCAGAATGCGCCCGTGGGGGCCGTAGACGCGGCTGCCGCCCCAGAAGTTGACCCCGTCCTGGTAGCCGCAGAGGTTGGCGTAGGCCACGAAACTGGAGGAGGTCTTGGCCGTATGCGCCAGCAGCAGGTCCCAGATGCGGGTGTTGTCGCTGACCTCCTCTTCGGACACGCCCCGGGTGGGGCTGGCCGATACCACCAGGATCAGGTCGGCGCCGTCCATGGCCAGGAGGTAGGGGGCGGAAGGGTGCCACAGGTCGTTGCAGACCAGCAGCCCGGTCCGGCCGAAGCGGCTGTCGAAGGCCTGGATCCGCTCCCCCTCGGCGAAGAAGCGCTTCTCCTCGAACAGGCCGTAGGTGGGCAGGTAGACCTTGCGGTGCCGGTGCACCACCCGGCCGCCTTCCAGGTAGGCGGCGGCATTGAAGTAGCGCTGATCCGCGGACTTTTCCACGAACCCGAAGACCAGGGATAGATCGGTGGACAGCTCGAGCAGCGGGTCAAGGAAGGGATCATCCAGCGCCAGGCCGCTGGAGAACACCTGGTCGCGCAGCAGGTAGCCCGACAGGCACAGTTCCGGCAGGATCAGCAGGTCCGCGCCCAGGTCGCGCGCCTGCCGGCCCAATTGCAGCATGGTACCGCGGTTATGTTCCAGGTCGCCGATCCGGGGGCGAAACTGGCCCACCGCCAAAGTAAATATCACCCGAATCTCCTTCAACAGGGAAATCTCCCGCCGCCGGATTCCGGCCGGGGGAGAAAGACCGGGAGTTGCCGGGTGCGATTACCGGCAACTCCTATAATTTCTATACTTAGGGATAATATAGGCAGGAACGGGGCCCAAAGCAAGCAGAAAAGCAGGTATCCGCGGACGGGGTGGCGCTCAGGCCCGCAGCAGCATCGGCAGGTGGATTTCGAAGCGGGTGCCGCGCCCCACTTCGGTGTCCAGGAGCAGCTCGCCGTCGTGCACCCGGACGATGTTCTTGACGATGGACAGGCCCAGCCCCGTACCCTTGCCTTCGCCCTTGGTGGTGAAGTAGGGTTCGAAGATCTTGGCCCGCACTGCCTCAGGGATGCCGGGGCCGGAATCCTCGACGTAGACCACCGCCTTGTCCCCGTGCACTTCGGTCCCCACCGACAGGGTGCCTCGGCCCTGGTCTTCCAGGGCGTGGGCGGCGTTGATGATCAGGTTCATCAGCATCTGCTGGAGCTGGTCGGCATCGCCGCGCAACGGCATGGGCGTATCCGCATAGCCGGTCTTCAACTGGTAGATGGCCTTCTCATCGTTCTGGCGGAAACGCTTGATTTTGCCTGAGGTGGAGGTCATGACCTCCATGGCCTGCTTCAGCACCGCGGTCAGATCCAGGTTCTGGAACTTGGGGTCGGCCGGCTTGGACAGGTTGCGCAGGTTCTCGGCGATGCGGGCGATCATCTGCACCTGGTCCTCGATCACCTGGAACGACTTTACAATCTCGGAATCCAGGGGCACGTTGGATTTCTGCAGCATCATGGAGATGAGCTGGGCCCGGCCCTGGATGGGGAAAAGCTGGTTGAAGATCTCGTGAGCGATGCCGCCGGCCAACTGGTTCATCATCAGGCGCTTCTCTTCCTCGTAGATCTGCCGCTCCAGCTTTTTGCGGTCAGTCAGATCCGTCAGCAGCAGGCCGATCTTGCCCTCCCGCTCCAGTACCATGAAGAAGTCCACCTCGTAGTAGCGCCCGTTGATCTCCATGGGCACCGGTTTGGGCGTTTCGCCCTTGCGGATCTTCTCCAGTTCGCGCTGGATCTTGGTATTCTGGATGCTGAATTCCGACTGGTATTCCCGGGCCCAGGAATAGATCTCTTCAGCGGCGGGATTGGCGTATTCCAGTTTTCCTTCGCGGTCCAGCACCAGGATGCCGTTGGGCACCGTACAGAGGATGTTCTCGTGGTATTCCTGCAGAGAGCGGTACTTCTGGCTGCTCTCGCGCAGGGACTGGAACAGGGCGGCATTGTCAATGGCCACGGCGGCCAGGTTCAGGAAGGTGACGAAAATGGCCAGGTCCTTCTGGCTGAACACCCCGGCCAGGGAGGAGTTGTCCACGTAGGCCATGCCCAGGAGCTGCTCGCGGCAGATGATGGGCGCGCCCATGACCGACTTCATCTGCAGGTTGCGCACCGAAACCTGGCGGGAGAGCAGGGCGTTGTTCTCCACGTCATTAATGAGCATCGGCTCGCGCTGGAAGATGATCTTCTCGATCACCGTGCGGCTGATGGAGCCCTTGATGTCCTGGATCTCCTCCTTGGCCAGGTTGTGCGCCACCCGGACTTCCGGCTCACCCTCGGCGTTGATCAGGATCAGGAAGCCCCGTTCCGCGCCGGTGATCTCGATGGTGGAGTCCATGACGGCGCGCAGCAGGGCGTCCGGGTCCAGCTCCCCGGCGATATGGGTGCTGATTTCCAGCAGCCTCCGCCATTCTCCGGCCAGGGGATCAGCGCCCCCCTCGATGGCTTCGTGTTCCCGACCCAGTTCTTCCAGATCGGACAGGCCGACAAACAGGTCATCCGTCATGATTCTTACTCCGCGCCATGAGAATTTCCGTCTTCAACTTGGCGGCATTATCTTTCAGCAGGGCAATGTCGGGATGCGCCGCGTATGAACTTTTAAGATCCTCCGGCAGCCGCGCCAGGATGAATTTCAGGGTTTCGATGGCTTTCTGGTAATTCTCCCCGGCCGGACCGTAGCGGCGACGGTGATGGTAGAATCTTCCCCGCAGCCAGTAGGCCCGCCACATCAGATCGGGGAAGGGACGGCCCTGTTCCACCGCCCGGTCCAGGGCGGCCTCGGAGCGTTCCGAACGCAGATCGAAGCCCCGCAACCGGTGGACTTCGGCCTCAAACCAGCGGGAATCCTGCTCCGGGACGGCCTCCAGCAGGGCCTCGTAGCCGTTCCGGTCCCCGGCGTACCAGGCCAGTTCGGCCAGGCGCAGGGACAGCCGCGCCTCCAGGAACGTCAATTTCATTTCGGCCAGGGCCTCATGCGCCCCTTCCAGGTAATCCCGGGCCGCCTCGAACTGCCGTTCGCGCAGCGCGATCAGGCCTCGTTGCTCGGCGATCAGGGCCTGCTCCTTCAGGGCGCGGGTATCTTCGGCGGCGCGGCCGGCCAGGTCCAGGTAATGCAGGCCTGCGGCGTGATCGTTGCAGACGATGTGCAGGGTGGCCAGGTAGATCAGCGGTTCGACCGTTCCCGGGACAAAGCCGGATTCGGCGCACAGGCGCAGGCACTCTTCCCAGTACTTGCGGGCGGCGCCGTATTCCCCCCGCAGCAGGCTGATCTCCCCGATGTTGTTCAGGCACTCGGAGACCTCGCTGTCGCTGCCGCTGCGCCGCAGGAATTCCAGCGCTTCTCCGTAGCGGCGCTGGGCCAGGTCCAGGTCGCCGGCCTCGTAGGCCATGATTCCCAGGTTGTTCAGCAGCCCGTTCTTGCGGACCAGATCCCCCACCTCGCCCGAGAGTTTCAAAGCCATCTCGAAATGGCGGCGGGCCGCCTCCCGCTCCCCCCGGGCGGAATGCACCACTCCCAGGTTGTTGTGGCTGTCGGCCAGGCCCTTTTTGTCCCTCAACTGCTCGCGGAGCTGCAGGCAGCGGTTCCAATCGTGACCGGCCGCCTTCAGGTCCCCGGAAAAGAAATGGATGCGCCCCAGGATGTTGTGGATGAAGGACTGGCCGTAGACGTCCTGCCCCCCTTCCAGGATCTGCAGGCTCTCGCCGCACAGCGCCAGGGCGGTCTCGACGTCGCCCTTCAGGTAATGAATCCGGCCGATGCTGCCCATCATCAGCGCGCGCTGAGTTTCGTCGGGTTCCAGGGTCAGGGCTTCATTCCAGCAGGCCAGGGCTTCAGGGTAATCCCCCTTGCGCTCCCAGGCGGCGGCCAGGGCCTCGCAGAGCTTGCGGCGCAACGGGGCGGACAGCGCCTCGCGGCCCGCCTCCAGGAATTCCTTCACCGCCTGGATGGCCTCGGGGATGCGGCCGGTCATGTATTCCAACTCGCTGATGCCCAGCCGCACCTCGGCGCGGGCATCCGGCGTAGCGCCGGTCTCCTCCAAAGCTTGCAGGCTTAAGGCGTAGAACTCCAGGGCGCTGTCGTTCTGGAAGGACTGCCGCGCCTGCCGGGCGGCCCGGGCGCCCCAGTCGGCGGCCAGGGCGGGTTCCCGGGCGGCGAACCACTGACGGGCGATTTCGCCCACCCATTCCGCCTCGAGACCCACCTGCTGCAACTCTCGTGCCAACTGCCGGTGAAATTCCCGGCGCCGGGGCTCGGGAATCTCGTCGCGCAGCCGCTCAGCGATAGTCCGGTGGCCCAACCGGGCCAACCGCGATCCCCCGTTCTCCTCCAGGAACACCAGGCCGGCTCTTTCCAGGTTTTGCAGCAGGGCCTCCACCTGCTCCAGGGGCTGGCCGGAGTGGGCCGCGACCAACGCCGCCGGGAGATGGGATTCCACCAAGGCCAGGAGGCGCAGCAGTTGCCGCGGCTCGCCCGTCACCGTCTCCAACCGCTGTTCCAGGAATTCGGCGAAGCTCCGCGCGGCGATGGTTTCTGCATCCTCCAGGTCGCCCGGGAAGGTCCAGGCACCCAGGTGGAACCGGATCCGGTTCCGGGTCATGAGCTCCCGCAGGGTCTCCCCCACGAAAAGGGGAATGCCGCCGGAATCGCGGATCAGCCGGTCAATGAAGGCCGGCTCGGGGCACTGTCCGGCGAAGAGGCACTGCAGGTATTCCCGCACCAGGTCGCCGTTGAAGCCGGTCAGCAGCAATTCCCGGTCGGCGGGCAGGCGCCAGGCGGCCAGGGAAGCCGTGCCCTGCCCGCCCGTTTCCGGATGGCTCCAGCCGGCGTCCGATTCCCACAACGCCAGGGCCCAGACCGCGCGCGGCTTGCGCGGGGTCTGCAGGATGTAGCGCAACGCCTCCAGGGTGGCGGGATCGGACTGCTGCAGGTCGTCGGCGGCCAGCACCGAGGGGCGGACCTCCAGCAACTCGCAGAAGGCGTTGTACAGGTCTTCGTAGATCTTGATCCGGCGGCTGGCTTCGGGCAGGTCAGCGGCGGGCGGCGCCACCCCCAGATCGTAGTAGGCCGGAAGCAGGAGACTCAGGGTGTCGGAAAATTTTTCCAGGATCCCCGCCCGGACTTCATCCTTCCGTGCCCGGGAGGGTTCGCCCAGGAGCTGCCGCAACCAGGACTTGATCAGGGAAAAGGCTTCGCCGCCGTGGCCGCGAGCCAGCAGGAAGGGGAGGCCTTCCAGTTGGCAGAAGGTGCTCCATTCTTCCAGCAGGCGGGTCTTGCCGCAGCCGAAGGCGCCCTTGATCAGTACCGTGAATCCCCGGCTGCCGGCCAGGAAGGCGGCGGCCAGTTGGCGCAGCTCCTTCAGTTCCCCCACCCGCTCGATGTACCGCCCGCTGTAGACCGCGGCGCGCAGGGTGTCGGCCGTGTCGAACGGCAGGGTGACCTGCAGCCCCTGTTCCAACCGTTCCACCACCTGGCGGGCACCTTCGGGGCGTTCCGCCGGGCAGGGGTCCAGCAGACCAAGGGTGACTTCTTCCAGTCCCGGCGGTATCTCCGGGTTGAACCGGGAAGGCCGCGCCGGGCGCACTTCGAGGCGCTGCTTCAGCGTAGCCGCCAGGTTCTCGGGCGGAAACGGCAGGCGGCCGGCGACGCACTGGTAGAGGGTCACGCCCAGGGCGTAAAGATCGGCGCGCGGATCGGCCGCGCCTCCCTTCAGCAGCTCGGGGGCGGCGTAGTCCAGCGACCCCGTGAAGCCCCCCTCCCCCGCCTCCCCGCGCAGGGCCAGGCCGAAGTCGCACAGCCGGGCGCGCGGCCGGCCCAGGGCGTCGCTGTCCACCAGGATGTTGTCGGGTTTCAGGTCCCGGTGCAGGATGCCGCGGCCGTGCAGGTAGGCCAACGCCCGGCACACCTGCACGGTCAGATCCACCAGCATTTCCCAGCCGCGATCCCGCACCGCCTGGTAGAAGTCCTGCCCGCTGATGAAATCCGTGGTGTAGAAGTAGGCCCCGTTTTCCGGCAGAAATCCGAAGCTGTAGACCCGGGCGATGTTGGGATGGTTCAGCTCCGCCAGCAGGGCGAATTCCCGGCGGAAGGCCTCGACTTCGGTCTGCGCCCCGGTGGACAGCAGCTTCAAGGCGTAGGGCCGGCCCTCCTCGAAGAGATCCTCGACCAGGAAGACGGCGCCCATGCCGCCCTGGCCCAGGAGCCGGAGGCGGCGGTAACGGCCGTTGAAAACATCCTGATTGAGATCGAAAGCCGGCATTATCTTGGTCCCATGCTGTCCCTTCCCGGAGCGGCTCCGGCGGGGTATGAAGGTCAGGCCGACGCCATTTCCGGGGCGCCGGTCAGGCCGTGTCGGGCCATGCGGTACCGCAGGGTCTGGCGCGAAATTTTCAGGAACCGGGCGGCCTTGCAGACGTTCCAGCCGCAGCGGTTCAACGCCGCCAGGATAGCCTCCTTCTCAATCTGGTCGAGGCCCACACCGGCCTCCGGCAGGCTCAGCAGCGGATGGCCGGAGGGGGTCGTCACCATCAGGTCGCGGGCCTGGCCGCGGCGTTCGATGTTCAGGTCCCGGGGGGTGATGTAGCCGCCGCTGCTGATCATGACCGCCCGCTCCACGGCATTGCGCAGCTCGCGCACGTTGCCGGGCCAGGGGTAGGCTTGCAGCAGGCGTTCGGCCTCTTCGTTGAAGCCCTTGACGTCGCGGCGGTAGGCGCGGTTGAAATAATCCAGGAAGTGGCCGGCCAGCAGGTGGATGTCGTCGCCCCGCTCCTTTAACGGGGGCAGGTAGATGGCGATGACGTTCAGGCGGTAGTAGAGGTCGGCGCGGAAGCGGCCCTCCTCCACCCGCCGGGCCAGGTCGGCGTTGGTGGCGGCGATGATGCGCAGATCCACCTGGAAGTTTTTCACCCCGCCCACCCGGCGGAAGCTGCGGTCTTCAATGACCCGCAGCAGCTTGGCCTGCAGCGACAGGGGCATCTCCCCGATTTCATCCAGGAAGAAGGTGCCGCCGTCGGCCAGTTCCAGGAGGCCCTGCTTGCGGGTTTTAGCGTCGGTGAAGGCGCCCCGCTCGTGGCCGAACAGCTCCGATTCCATCAGGGTTTCGGGCACGGCGGTGCAGTTGATTTCCAGGAAGGGCTTGTGCCGCTGCGGGCTGAAGTAGTGGATGGCCTTGGCGATGACCTCCTTGCCGGTGCCCGATTCCCCCGTCACCAGCACGGTGGAGGCGGGCGAGACGGCCACCTTCTGCACCGTCTCCATGACCGCCTTCATGACCGGGCTGTCCCCGATCACCGTACCCTGCCGGAACTCCTGCTCCTTCTCGTTGACCAGGTAGGATAGGGTGCGCTGCAGGCGGCTCTCGTTGAAGGCTTTTTCCACCGCCAGTTTCAGGGATTCCAGGTTGGCCGGCTTGCACAGGTATTCGCAGGCCCCCAGCTTCATGGCCTTGACGGCCGTCTCCAGGGCGGCGTCGGCGGAAACGATGATGACGGGATGGCCGGGGTCGCGGGTCTTAAACTGGTTCAACAGTTCCATGCCCGAGACGCCGGGGAGGTTCAAGTCAAGGATGGAGAGTTCGGGGCTGCGCCGGTCGAACAGCTCCAGGGCTTTGGTGCCGGTGTCGGCCAGGATGACGTCGTAGTCGCGGCCTTCCAGGAAGTCGGCAATCAATTCCCGGGCGGCCGCCTCGTCATCCACCACCAGGACGGTGTGCTTCATAGGCCTCCAGTCGGATACAGGTTGGACCCAATCCGGCAAGTGCATGGCAATCCTGTAGCTCGCCCGGAACCCCCATCCGGAGAGCGACGCCGCAAAGGGCGGGTGGCGCCGGTGAAGAGCAATATAAGAAAAAGGAAGGGGGAGGGGCAATGAAAAAACGAGCTTCTCCGCACCCTGCAAGGGTGGCTGGGAAGGAATTGCCGGGCTGGGAAGGCTCCGGCGGGACAGGCACGCCTGCCTGTCCCACACCAGCAGGGACGCTTGCCCCACCCCTATCCGGCGCCAGGCATCAGCTATCCGCCCAGAAAATCTTTGGATTCGTTTTCCCGGGATCGTATATTCTCTGCGTGCGTACCATTAATGGAGCCGGAGCGTAAGCCTCTCCGGCGGCATACCTCTTTCCAGCATATACCCATCATGAAAATCATCGTACTTCTGGGCGGCGAATCGGCCGAACGGCGCGTGTCGCTGGCCTCCGGCGAAGCGGTGGCCCAAGGCCTGGCGGCGCGGGGCCACGAGGTGTACAAGGTGGACCTGGTGGATCCGGTGCGCCTGGTCCCCGCCCGGGTGCCGCTGTTCAACGAAGCCGTGGGGGAACGGCCGCCCGACCTGTCGGAAATTCCCCGTTTCACTCCCCGGCGCCTGGCCGCCCTGATGGAAACCCTGGACCGGCAGCGCCCCGACCTGGCCTTCCCCATGCTCCATGGGGGCATGGGCGAGGACGGCCGCCTCCAGGCCGCCCTGGAAATGGTGGGCCTGCGCTTCGTGGGATCGGGATCGCTGGCCTGTGGCCTGGCCATGAACAAGCCGTTGGCCAAGCGGCTGTTTCTGTCCGCCGGGGTGCTGACGCCGGCCACCCTGCTGGTGGAACGCGACTGGCTGCACGACGTCGCCGCGGTGTCCGAAGCCATTCACGGGCGGTTCGGCTTCCCCGTGGTGGTCAAGCCGGAAGCTTCCGGGTCGGCGGTGGGGCTGACCATCGTGCGCGAACCGGAACTCCTGGCCGACGCCCTGAAGCTGGTCGCCGGGCTGGGATCCCAGGCCCTGGTCGAGCCCTACGTCTTCGGCCGCGAACTGACCGTCACCATCCTGGGCCGGGAGGCTCTGCCCCCCATCGAAATCCGGCCCCATGGCGGCGTCTACGATTACTATTCCAAGTACACCAAAGGCCACACCGATTACCTCTGCCCCGCGCCCCTGACTCCCGAACAGTCCGACCGGGTCATGGACCTGGGCCTGAAGGCGCACCGGGCGCTGGGCTGCCGTCACTACAGCCGGGTGGACTTCCGCCTGCGCGAGGACGGCGAACCGTTCTGCCTGGAAGCCAACACCATTCCCGGCATGACCGCCACCTCGCTGGTACCCAAGGCCGCCGCGGCGGTGGGCCTGACCTTCGAAGATCTGGTGGAACGCCTGGCCTGGATGGCGATGGAGTAAAGATAGCCACAGATGGCACAGATAAATACAGATATTTGATGTTTGATGCTTGAATAACGGCATCATGGCTCCCAAGGGACCATTTCATGGCGGGATGATCTCTTCCGGCTCCTGGCTTCCGGATTCTATTCCCCTGTCCCCTGTCTTCTTCATCCATTCCTGCTTCCCCCTCAACCTCTGAATCCCGGAGGCTCCCGTGACCACCATCCTCACCCTGATCGCCAGCGTGGCCGTCGTCTGGATCTTCACCGCCCGGTCGGGCAATCCGGTGGGGCATTCCAGCCGCTTCCTCCATCGCCGCATCCTGAACTGGGCCCCCCTGGGCGTCACCTACGCTCTGCTCTACATGGGCCGGTACAACCTGACCGTGGCCAAGAACGCCCTGGGCGACCTGATGACCAAGTCCGATTTCGGCGTCATTTTCGGCTGGGGCACGGTGGTCTACGCCTTCGCCTTCATCCTGAACGGCCCGCTGACCGACAAGATCGGCGGGCGGCGCGCCATGCTCATCGCCGCGGCCGGCGCCGGAGTCATGAACGCCCTGATGGGGCTGTTCGTCTACTTGAAGCCGGAGATGAACCTGATCGTAATGTTCTCCGTGCTCTATGCGATGAACATGTACTTCCAGAGCTTCGGGGCGGTGGCCATCGTGAAGGTCAACAGCGGCTGGTTTCACGTGCGCGAGCGGGGGGTGTTCGGCGGCATCTTCGGCATCCTGATCTCCCTGGGCATCTTCCTGGCCTTCCAGGTGGGGCAGTTGATCGTGGATACCCTGCACACCGCTCCCGGTGCGGACGGCGGGGTGGTGGTGGATCCCCCCTTCGGTGTGTTCTGGATCCCCTCGGCGCTGCTGTTCCTGTTCACCGCCATCGTTTACCTGATCGTGCGCGACCGGCCGGCCCAGGCGGGCTTCGACAATTTCGATACAGGGGACGCCTCCAGCGGCGAAAGCGACGCTCCCGACCCGTTGCGCGTGATCCTGAAGAAGGTGGTGACCAACCCCATCGTGCTGACCATCGCGGCCATCGAATTTTGCACCGGAGTGCTGCGGCAGGGGATCATGCACTGGTACATCATCTACGGCAAGGAGATGGGCTATGCCCACGACTTCCTGGTGACCAAAAACTGGGGGCTGATGCTGTTCATCGCGGGGGCTACCGGAGGCATGACCGCGGGATGGATGTCGGACAAGCTGTTCGGGTCGCGGCGGGCGCCGGTGGCCGGGCTGCTCTACGGATTGATGGCCGTCTGCGTGGCGGTGATGGCCTTCTCGCTGAACAATCCCTGGGTGCTGGGAGCCTGCGTGGTGGTGATCTCCTACTGCGTCATCGGCACCCACGGCGTGCTGTCCGGGACCGCCACCATGGACTTCGGGGGGCGCAAGAACGCCGGCACGGCGGTGGGCCTGATTGACGGCATGGTCTACCTGGGCACCGGCCTGCAATCAATATCGCTGGGCTTCCTGACGGAGCAGTCGTGGTCCTTCTGGCCGCCCTTCCTGCTCCCCTTCGCCATCCTCGGAGTGATCCTGGCGGGGCGCATCTGGCACGCCATGCCCCAGGCGGGGAAGAAGGCCGCCACGGGCGCGGCGTGATTTGGCCACAGATCGCACAGATGAACACAGATAATGGGGGCTGAGGGCTGGGAAACCAATGCCATTGCGAGGCTCGCGGTTTTCAGCGGCCGAAGCAACCGCCGGGAGTGGATCGCGACGGGCGGTGTACCCGTGGCCTGAACCACGGATCAGCCCGCAGGGGGTCACAGACCCTTTATCGCTTCGCGCGTTTGCACAAGGCGAAGCCTCATATCCCGCCCGAAAATTTAACCTTGGTGAAGTGGGGGCTGCCGGCGCAAGAGTCAGTACAGAACCATAGCCGAGTACCCTGGCGGCAGTGATCCTCGCCCGCCGCTTCTCCCCCCTCCCGCCGCCGTTTTCGAAACCCAACCCGGCCTTCATGCGTATAACCTTCGAATCTTAACCGCAATCCCTCCCCGGGGCGCCGCCAAGCGCCCCTTCAGTGTTTTTTGACCCAGTGCTCCCGCAGCGGCACGCTGTCATTCATAATCCGAAGTTATTTCCCCCATTCGTGATTTCAAACCTGGAGGGATGATGAATTGGAACCTGCTGACCATCCGCGGGGCGCCGGGGGTGGGCAAGTCGAGCCTGGCCGAAGCGCTGCGCCGGAAGCTGACGAAAGGCGCCATTATCGAAGTGGACCGGATCCGGGAAATGCACAACCAGGTGAACTGGTGGCATCCCGGCCTGCACCGGCGTTCCCTGCGCGCCGCCGGGGATCTGGCCTTCTGCTTCGTGGAGCAGGGCGCCTGCCCGGTCCTGGTGGTGGACACCTTCGGCGGAGGCAAGCTGTGGGCCTTCCTGAAGCACCTGCGGGGGAAGTCCCCCGGCCTGCGCGTCCTGCCCATCGCCCTGCACTGCAGCGAAGCCGAGCTGCGGAAGCGCCTTCAGGCCCGCGCCGACTGGCAGTGCAACGACTGGTACGTCTGCCGGCTGCTGAACGAGCAGATCCCCCGGACCGGCGTTTCGGGGGAGCTCCTGCTGGACGTCAGCGACCGGACGCCGGAAGAGGTCACAGCGGAAATCCTGCATCACATGGAATCCAAAGATTGGGCTGATACGTTTAACGGGGCGTGAGGGGTTTCACCGCCCCGCCGGATGAGCATGGCGCACCGACTACGCATGTAAGGCACAACCGCGTTGAACGAACATATCTCCCAATCCCGCATGTACAGCCCCGACGTCGCCGCACGGCTATCGGACAAGCTGGCCGCTCTGCCCAAATCTCCGGGCGTCTACCTGTTCAAGGACGCCACGGCCAAGGTGATCTACGTGGGCAAGGCCAAGGTGCTGAAGAACCGGGTCCGATCCTACTTCACCAAGGGGGACGACGGCCGCTACCAGTACGCCCGGCTGGTCCGCGCCATCGCCGACCTGGAGGTCATCGTCACCGATTCCGAACTGGAAGCGCTGATCCTGGAATCCAACCTGGTCAAGAAGCACCTGCCGCGCTACAACGTCAACCTGAAGGACGACAAGCGCTTCCCCTACCTGAAGGTGACCAGGGAGCTCTATCCCCGCATCTTCCTGACCCGCAAGACCCCCGCCGACGGGTCGAAATACTACGGCCCCTACACCGACGTGCGCACGCTGCGCGAGCTGCTGCGCTCCTTCAAGGCGGTGGTCAAGATTCGTAACTGTGACCGCGCCATCACTCCCGAAGAGGCGGCCAAACACCCGAAGAAGTACCGCCCCTGCCTGAACTACCACATCGGCCGCTGCGCCGGCGCCTGCGCCGGGCTGATCACCACGGAAGACTACGCCGTCAACCTGCGCCATTTCCTCGACCTGGTGCAGGGGCGCGACGCCGAGCTGCTGGAGTACATGCGCGCCCAGATGGAAAAGGCTTCCGGCGAGCTGCGCTTCGAGGACGCCGCCCTGTGGCGCGACCGCATCCGCCGGGTGGAGGCGTTCGGCGAACGGCAGAAGGTGGAAGTGTCCGATCCGGTGGACCGCGACGTGGTGGCCCTGGCCACCGAGGACGAGGACGGCTGCGCCGCCCTGTTCCAGGTGCGTTCCGGGCGCCTCGTGGGGCGGTCGCACTTCTACCTGAACCACGTCTTTGAGAAGACCCCCACCGAGGTGCTCGAGTCCTTCCTGAAGGAGTACTACGCCGTCACCGAGGCGCTGCCCGACGAGATCTTCCTCCCCTTCGAGATCGAAGATGGCGAAGTGCTGTCGGAATGGCTGTCGCGGCGCAAGGGGAAGCGGGTGCGCCTGGAAGTGCCCAAGATCGGCGACAAGGCCAAGCTGGTGCGCATGACCCAGCAGAACGCCATCCTGCTGCTGGGCGAACTGAAGCTGCAGAAGACCAAGAAGGAATTCGTCCACCATGCCCTGAAGAGCCTGCAGCGCGACCTGTCCCTGCCCCAACCGCCCAAGCGCATCGAATGCTTCGACGTGTCCAACCTCCACGGGAGGGACGCGGTGGCTTCGCTGGTCTGTTTCCAGGACGCCAAGCCGGCCAAGAGCCAGTACCGCCGGTTCAAGATCCGAACGGTGGAGGGGTCCGACGACTTTGCCATGATGGGCGAAGCCATCCTGCGGCACTACCGCCGGGTGCAGAAAGAGAACGGCCCCCTGCCCGACCTGATCCTGGTGGACGGAGGCAAGGGGCAGTTGAACCGCGCCGTGCAGGTGCTGAAGGATCTGGGCCTGGAGAAGATCCCCGTGGCGGGGCTGGCCAAGAAGCTGGAAGAGGTGTTCTTGCCGGGCTTTTCCCAGCCCCAGGACATCCCCCGGAACTCCTCCGCGCTGAAACTGCTGTGCCAGGTGCGCGACGAGGCGCACCGCTTCGCCGTCACCTATCACCGGCAGTTGCACAAGAAGTCCACCCTGTTCACCGAGCTGGACGCCATTCCCGGCATAGGCCAGGCCCGCAAGCAGACCCTGCTGAAGCACTTCGGCAGCCTGAAGAGCCTGAAGGAAGCGCAAGTTGACGACCTCGCCCTGGCCCCCGGTATTCCCCGGCGGCTGGCCAAGCAGGTCTACCTGCACTTCCACCCGGAAGCCTGGTCGCTGGAAGACGACGGGGAAGCGTGAGGAATTGTGAGTTATACATGTAACTTATTTGTTTTTTTATAATTGGAATTACGCGTTCGCATGAAGAGCGGTGCCGAAGAAAACGTAACGCGGAAGTCCGGTTATCTGTCAACCAATCCTGCTGATTCCACATATCCCGGGTTGACTCATGCCCTACCGAAACTACTCCCCCGCCGCCGCCGACGCCCGCGACCTGTGGCGCCGGCTGCTGGACCGCCCCCAGCTTTACCCCCGCGACCCGGAATTTTCCTCACTAATCCGCACGGTGGCCGACGGCCTGCGGGAGCTGTGCGGCTCGCCGGCGAAGGTCCTGCTGCTGACTTCCCCGGGCACCGGAGCGCTGGAATGCGCCCTGGCCGCCCTGCCTTCCGACACCCGCGTGCTGGTGGTGCGCAACGGCCATTTCGGCGACCGGCTGCACCAGATCGCACGGCGGCACTTCGCCGCCGTTTCCGCCTACGATATCCCCTTCGGCAAAGCGCTGACTCCGGACAATGAAGCGGACCTGTCCCGCGCCGCGGGGGAATCTCGCGCCGGAGCGCTGGTCTGCGTGCACCTGGAAACCTCGTCCACGGTAATCAACGACGTGGCCGCCGCCGGGCGGGCGGCGCGGGAAACCGGCGCGCTGCTGCTGGTGGACGGCGTCTCTTCCGCCGGCGCAGCCCCGGTGACGCTGGACGCCTGGGGCGCGGACGCCTTCGTGGCTTCCGGCTACAAGGCGCTGCTGTGCCCGGCGGGCTTAAGCTTCATTCTGGCTTCGGAGCGTTACCTGTCCGCCGCCACGCGGAAATGGTCCTACAGCTACGACCTCCCCCGGCTGGCCTCCGCGGCCGACCGCGGCCAGTTCCTCTGGGTGCCCAACGTGCTGAACCTGTACGCCCTGGAGGCGGCCTTGGAACGCATCCTGGGCGCCGGGCAGGAGGCCTACTTCCGCGACCTGGAGGCTCGCTCCGCCCGCCTGCGCCAGGCCCTGCGCGACGGCGGTCTGGAGGTGTTCGGCGACCCGGCGCGGCTGTCCCCCTGCTTCACGGCGGTCAAGCTGCGCGAACCCAACGCCGACTTGTGGCTCTCCCGCTTGAAGGCGGATCACGGCCTGGTCCTCGGCAAGGGCATCGGAGAAGGGGCGGATTGGTACCTGCGCATCGGGCATTACCCGCACCGGTCGGGGGAGGAGGTGGAGGAGGTGGGGAGGGAGGTAGGAAGGATGAAGGATGAAGGATGAAGGATGAAGAACCCCCTGCCAGCTGGAGGCGGGATAGGCGTTCCTGGCGGTCACCCGGGTTACGTCAGGTCTTAGCCGTGAGATGAAAGTACGCAGTCCACACGTGGACGGCCACCACGACGCACCAGAGCGGCGTGACCTGACGCTGGTTTCCCGTTACTGTGTCATTGGGAGCGTGATTCAGAAGATTACCGCCAGGAATCGCTTTGCTTGAATCCTGGCGGCAACACACAGGGTGGGAGGATGAAGTTCTCCGTCAGACAAGAATGTCTGACCTACCCCTCGAGGAGGCGATAGATAACGGCATTCCTGCAGAGATAACTTCGCCACAAGCTGTGGTTCTGCAAAGCGGTGGCAAACCACCGCACTCCAAAGAATGGCCACGGAGAAGCCTGGCTCTCCGAATCGCTGACAGACCAGAATGTTTGTCCCATCCACGTGTTTTCTTTATACTTTATCCTTTATCCTTTAGACTTTCTTTTCTCGCCCTCAACCTCCAACCCCCCGCCTCCTCTCTTGACATCCGACCGGAAATTGCGTATATTATCTCCCGGATAACCAAGCCCTTGTTCAACCGGAAATTCGCCTCATGGCTGATCAACACCCCCTGCGCCAGCAGTTGCTGGCCCGGCTGCCCGGCATGCCCGCCCTGCTGAACCACCCCGAAGTCAAGGCGCTGCGCGAGGCGCACCCCACCCTGTTCGTCAACGACCTGGTGCGGCGCGAACTGGAGGCCATGCGCCAGGCAATCCTGGAAGCGCCTGAAGAGCGCCTGGCGGGCATGGACGTGGACCTCGAACGCCTGGCCCTGCGCGCCGCCGACCTCGCTCGCCGCGCCGTGGCCCCCTCGCTGGGGCGGGCCGTCAACGCCGCCGGAGTGATCCTCCACACCGCCCTGGGACGCGCGCCCCTGGCTGCCGCCGCCCGCGAAGCTGTGAACCTGGCCCTGCAGGGCTACACCACCCTGGCCATCAACCGCGACACCGGCCGCCGCGGCGACCGCCACCTCCACACCGACCGCCTCCTGGCCCACCTGACCGGCGCCGAAGCCGGGATCGTGGTCAACAACAATGCCGCCGCCACCATGCTGATCCTGAACACCCTGGCGGCGGGCCGGGAAGTCATCGTCAGCCGCGGGCAGCTGGTGGAAATCGGCGGAGCCTTCCGCATCCCCGACGTCATGGCCCGCTCCGGCTGCAAGCTGGTGGAAGTGGGCACCACCAACCGCACCCACCTGCACGACTACGAGAACGCCATCACCGAGAACACCGCCCTGCTGCTGCGAGTGCACACCTCCAACTACCGCATGATCGGCTTCACCGGGGAGGTGCCCCTGGCCGACCTGGCCGAGCTGGGCCGCCGCCGGGGCCTGCCGGTGATGGACGACCTGGGCTCGGGCGCCCTGGTGGACCTGTCCGCCTGGGGGTTGCCCAAGGAACCGCTGGTGCAGGAATCGGTGCGCGACGGCGCCGACGTGGTCTGTTTTTCCGGCGATAAAATGCTGGGCGGACCGCAGGGAGGCATCATCGTGGGCAAGCGGGCGCTGATCGAACGGATCAAGAAGAACCCCCTGACCCGGGCCCTGCGCTGCGACAAGATGACCTATTCGGCCCTGGAAGCCACCCTGAAGCTGTACCTGGACCCGGAAAAACTGCCCCAAGTCCACCCCGTGCTGCGCATGATCACCGAAGAGCCGGCTTCCGTCCGCCGCCGCGCCCAGACTCTGAAACGTCTGGCGGCCCCCGGCTGCGCCGGCCGGGCCGACCTGGCGGTGACGCCCGGGGAGACCGAAATGGGATCGGGCAGCCTGCCGGGCAAGGTCATCCCCTCGTACGTGGTGCAGGTCCGTCCCCGGACGCTTTCCCCCGATGACCTGGGCCAGCGCCTGCGCCGGGGCGATCCGCCGGTCTTCTCCCGCATCGAGGACGAGGCGGTGGTCCTGGATCTGCGCACGGTCTTCCCCGGCGAAGAGCGCGTCTTGGCCGCCTGCCTGGCCGCGGCGCTGGGGTAGAAGCCTGCAGATGGAGGGAAATGCGAAAGGGGCGGTCCGCCGGGACCGCCCCTTCTCATTAGCGTGGAGATGCTGTCGGCTTACGCCTCCACCGGTTCCTCGTCGAAGGACACCGCGGTGTAGGATTCCAGCCGCTTGCGCGCCAGGTTCAGGATCAACTGCGCCGTCTGGGTGCTGTTCATCGGCTTGATGATGCAGCCGTCGGGACGGATCCCGCCTCCGCTCATGATCAACTGTTCGTAGTGCATGAATCCGGTGATGATGATAACCGGAACCTCGGGATCCGACTCCTTGATGCGGGCCAGTACCGTCAGCCCGTTCATGCGGGGCATGTAGATGTCCAGGATGGCCAGATCGGGCCGCCCGTCCTGGTACATCTCCCAGGCTTCCATCCCGTCCCGCGCCGCCTGAGTCTGAAATCCCAAATTTTCGCCCAGTTCCTGCAAGCGCTGGCGGATGACCGGCTCATCATCCGCCACCAGGATCCGGGGCCGGGCTGTCGGCGTCATAGTCGTGTTGCTTTCCAAGATCTCCTCCCGTAGATCTTTGTCCAAATTGGATCTCATTGGAATAATGTAAACACACCTTCCAACCATTGAAAGACTTTGCCGGTACGCGGAAAAATAGTGAGCGGTGGTGGAGCGATCGTCCAGGAATACGCTCCACCACCATGGCGGGGGTACCACCAATTTATGTTCGAGCGCTCACCAGTTTCAGCATGGCCTCGGAGGTCTGCGTCTGGTTCAGAGGTTTGAAGATGGTCGCGTCGGGGCGCGTTCCGCCCATGAACTGCAGGGCTCTCTCGTGCAGGAATCCGGTGATCAGAATCACCGGGCAGCGGGGCCGCTCCTGCTTGATCTTGGACAGGAGCATCAGTCCGTTCATGCGCGGCAGGTAAAGATCCAGAATGACCAGGTCCGGGGGATCGGCGGAAAAGAGCTTCCAGGCTTCCGGACCGTCATGGGCTACAAGTACCTGGAAGCCCAGACTTTCCCCCATTTCCCTCAGCCGCTGGCAGATGATACCCTCATCATCCACCACCAGCAGTTTGGGGCGCGAATCTTTACCAGGTGAACCGGAATCTAACAGCATCAGCAGTCTCCTGGGTGTGGTTATATTTAACAATTTTATCATGAACTCTAGTTCATTATATAATATATAATCCAAAATTCCCAGATAATTTTGCGCTAAGGAAAGGCATCGCCGGGGATACGATGCCCAGGGGGGAAAATTTTTCCGCCTTCTGAAAATTAAAAGCGCCGGAATATCCGTAATATTCCGGCGCTGCTGCGATCCGCATCCAGCCGGCGGGAGGTCCTGCGGGACGCGGTGGGAAAAGCGCGCGGTCAGTCCGGAACTCCATGGGGCACGGTCTGCTTTTCCATGAGTTGCAGCATGAGGTTGGCAATCTTTTCAAAATGAAAAGGTTTGATGATGTAGCCGTCAGGCTTGACCCGGTCGCGCTGGATCAGTTGCTCGTACTGCAGAAAGCCAGTGATCAGGATGACGGGGCAATCGGGACGGGTTTCCTTGATGTAGTGCAGCACCTGCAGCCCGTTCATGCGCGGCATGTAGATGTCCAGGACGGCCAGATCCGGAGGATTCTTCTTGAAGGCTTCCCAGGCCTCGTACCCGTCAGCGGCCACGGTGACGTCGAAACCGAGTTTTTCCCCCAGTTCCTTCAGCCGCAGACGGATGATCTCCTCGTCGTCCGCCACCAGCAACTTCGATTTCGGATCGAAGGATCCGAGGCTGTCCGTCATATCTCCGGCCCTCCTGAATGCCGCTCCTGGCCAGCCTGCGCGGCGGTGGAACTTACCGCTTCTGTCCGCAGTCCAGCACCAGTTTGAGCAAGGCGTTAATGATGGTATTTATATTGAACGGCTTGGTGATGAAGCCGTCCGGTTTGATCGGCTGGCTTTTTACCAGTTGCTCGAAATGCATGAAGCCGGTGATCAATATCACCGGGCAGGTGGGTTCGGTGTTCTTGATCTTCTGCATCAACTGCAGACCGTTGATCTTGGGCATATAGATGTCCAGGATTACGATGTCGGGGCGCTGCGCCTGGAACTGCTCCCAAGCCTCGCCGCCGTCCTTGGCCGTGCGGACTTCGAATCCCAGCATGGCACTCATTTCCTGGAGGCGGGTGCGGATGATCTCTTCGTCATCCGCCACCAGGAGCAGTGGTCGCTTGTCCTGTAATTCAATGGGTGTGCCTGCCAGCATGAAGTTCTCCATCGGGCGGAGGGGTCACAGCCGCACGCAGTGGGGGAACGCCATGGACGGGAACACGTGCGGAGCGCGGCTTGGACGATAATTTATGGTAATTAGAAGGGGAAGTCAAGCAAAACGCCTCGCCTGAAGGGGGGGAGGCGCCGGATCGCGGGGGGGAGATTTTTTCTTCCCTCCTTGGTTTATTTGAGCCAGCGCCGGCGTCCCTGCCAGCAAGACAACCATTTTGTATGTCGGTAGGATCGGCATTTGTCCGTCTCCTGACGGATTCCTGCCGGTCAGCGGCGCCGGCGCCCCCGCTTGGGGCGCGGAGGTCTTCCGTCCCGGGCCGGCTCCGGGGAGGGGTCAAATAAGCGGAGAAATATCTTGTAAAAAGTTGAAGCCCGAAGTACATTAACCTGCAATCAAAGCGTAACTTCTTTACTCATTTGGATGATATGGATACCGTCGGATCCGGTGGCAAGACGGCCCGAAATCGGGGAATAGCCGGGGGAAAAATCTCGCTCCGGCTGCTGCCCGGCCTGTTGCTCCTGGCCGGACTGCTCTCCGGTTGCGGAGAGTCCGGCACCTCCCCCACTCCGGGGGGCCTGACCCTGGAAGGCCGCGTGGCGTTGACCGGCGGGGGCAGTCCCGAGGGGGTGACGGTTCGCCTCTTCGCGGCGCCGGTGGATGAGGCGCTGGTCCAGGTGGTGTCCGAATACCCCGCCGTGGGATTTTCACCCCTGGTCCCCATGCTCTTCAATCCCCTGGCCCAGGCGCCCCTGGCCACCGCCGTCCCTGCCGCCGGCGGGGCCTTCCGTTTCGAGGACCTGGGCGAGGGAACGTACGTCCTGGACGCCGTCCAGGAGGGCTACGGCTGCCCCGCTCCCCGCGCGGTAGTCCTGCCCGGCGACGAAAATCCCGATACCCTGTGGCTGGCGCCGGTCCTGGACGTCGGCGGCAATCTGGCCTCCGCCACCTGGCCCCAGCGCGGCGTCTACCGGGTCACCTCCGACCTGCTGGTTCTGCCCGGCGCCACCCTGACCATCCACCAGGATGTCCTGGTCCTGGTGAACGGGGATTATGATTTCATCGTCAAGGGCGGACTGCAGGTGCAGGGTGCGGCCAGCCATCCGGTGCGTTTCCAGCCGTCGGCGGAGTTCTTCGCTTCCGGCGATACCTGGGCCGGCCTGCGCCTGGATCAACCCTCCTTCGCCTGCGCCCTGGAAGGGGCGCTGATTCGGGGCGCCGCCACGGCGCTGCGGGTCATTGACGGCCAGGCGGACGTGCGCGAATGCCTGTTCGACGCTCCCGCGGCGTTCGGCGTTTACTTCTCCGCCGGGGCCGAAGGCGCCTTGCGCCAGTGCGTCTGCCGCGACGGCGACCAGGGATTCGTGGCCGATAACTGCGATCCCGCCCTCGAGCGCAACGCGGTGCTGCGCATGAGCGGCCCGGGATTGACCGTGAAGACCAATTCTCAGTCCCTGGTGTACGGCAATGCCGTCCTGGACTGCAGCATCGGTCTGTGGTCGGACTGGAACACCGCGCCGCTGGTGCAGCGCAACCTGTTTTCAGGCGGCGACATCGGCCTGGACGCCCAGAACGGGTTCACCGCGGAAGTGAGCTACAACGAATTCCGCGGGCAGACGGAGAAGGCCATCTATCTGCACGTGCGCAACTGCTATCCCCAAATCGAACATAACAATTTCCTGGATATGCCCACAACCATCCTGCACGTGAACGGCAGCAACAGCCAGCAGGCCGATACCGTCTACGCCCTCTACAATTACTGGGACGGTGAGGACGGCCTCGGGTTGCCGGGGCGCATCATTGACGGGCACGACATCGGTTCCCCCGACAATATCGTGGGGCCGGTGGAGTACATGCCTTTCCTGCAAAACCCCGAGGAGGTGGCCGGCCCATGAGTGATGACCGCCGCACCCTGATTTTCGGCTTGGACGGAGGCACCTGGGAGGTCCTGAATCCGTTGCTGGAGCAGGGGGTCATGCCCCGCCTGCAGCAATTGCGGGAACAGGGCGCCGGAGGCGTGCTGCAATCCGTCGTCCCGGTCAATTCCGCCGCCGCCTGGTCCTCCTTTCTGACCGGGCTGCCCCCGGAAGGCCACGGCGTCTACGACTTCTTCTCCTGGCGACCGGGAAGTTCCCGCCGGGCCACGGTCAACGCCTCCTGGCTGCCGCGCCCCACCATCTTCGACCTGATGCAGGATCGCGGGCCCCTGCTGGCCCTGAAGGTCCCCCTGACCTACCCGGCCTGGCCCATCAACGGAGCCATGGTCTCCGGCCTGCCCACCCCTGACGAAGAGTCCGCCTTCACCCATCCCCGCGACCTGGCCGCCCGCCTGAATCCGCTGATTCGCCGGCACTCCGGCGGCCGCTCCTGGGAAGTGGCCGACGACGAGCGCCACGTCATCCTGGATCAAATGGAGGCGGCCCAGGAGAGCCTGGAGCGCATCACCGGGACCCTGCTGGAGCGGTACTCCGCCACCCGCGTGGCATGCGTGGTGGCCCGCGACGTGGACGAACTGCAGCATTTCTTCTGGGACGCCCTGGCGGGCAGCAATCCCCAGGCGGTCCGGGATTACCAGCCCCGGCTGCACGCTTACTTCCGCCGCCTGGACGATTACCTGGGCCGCTGGCTGGACTGGGCCGGTCCCACCGCCCGGGTTGTTCTCCTGTCGGACCACGGGTTCGGGCCGATCGAGGCCCTGTGGCATGTCAATGAATGGCTCCGGGCCAAAGGGTTCCTGCGCCTGCAAGCGGCAGTGGAAGACCGCCGCCAGGCTTCCGGACATCTGCCGCTCCCCCGCCGCCTCGAGTACGCCCTGGTCCGCCGCCTGCTGCGCGGCGTCAACGCGCTGGGAATAAAAGGAGAGGCGCTGCACCGCGCCCTGGAGCGGTTGAAGCTGCAGAGCCTGTCCAGCGCCGACCTGGGGGGCATCGACTGGAATTCCACCCTGGCCTACGCCGGCAACGTGGGAGAAGAGTGGGTACCCATCTATATCAACCTGCAGGGCCGCGAACCGCAGGGCATCGTGGAACCGGAGCAGTACCACCGGGTGCGCGACGACCTCCGCCGCACCCTGCTGAAGAGCGCCCAGCCGCAGGTCAAGGCGGTGCATCGGGCCGAGGAGATCTTCCGCCTGGCCGATTCCCGCCTGGCCTCCGCCCCCGACCTGCTGGTGGAGACTCCCGGCGGCGGGGTGCAGTCGGACTTCGTCCTGGGTTCACGGCTGGTGACCGAGCCGCCCTGCTACCGCAAAGCCTGCCACCGCCGCGCCGGCATGTTCCTGCTGCACGGCCCGGAAGTGGAACCGGCCCAGGGGGACGCCTCGCTGCTGGATATTCCCGCCACCATCCTGGCCTGGCTGGGCCTGCCCGTCCCGGACTACTTCGCCGGGCGGCCCCTGAACCAGTTCATCGCCGGATTGCCGGGAGAACGGACTCCCGGCCAGACGCCGCACACCGTCGCCGCCGAACGCGCGTTCCTCTCCCTGGACGAGGAGGACGGAGTGCGCCAGAAGTTAGAAAGCCTGGGGTATATGTAATAATTTCGGGTCTCCATGCTATCCCGTGACCTCACTCTGCCGGCCCGCCGGCCCAAGGTGTACCTGCTGACGCTGCTTCTCGCCCTGACCTTCTTCAGCCTGATCTTCTACCTGCGCAACACTCTGGACGACTTCTCGTTGCCCTTCATCTATGTGTTTATGGGCATCGTGCTGATCAGCTTCGTCAGTGGGCGCCTGGAGGCTTGCCTGCTGATCCTGCTGGTGCTCACCTCAACCATCTTCGAGTTGATGGAATTTCCCTCTCTGCCGATCATGATCGGCGATCTCTTCTTCTCCGACGTGTTGATCTTCCTGCTGCTGGCCGGCCGCCTGGTCAAGCGGGTCACCCAGGATGTGGTGGTGGTGCCGCGGGGCCTGGGGGTTCCCATCCTCGTCTTTCTGCTGGTCGGAATTTTCGCTTTCTTCTATGCCGTGCTGGTGGAACACGCCCCCACCAACACGGCCGGGGTGGAGCTGCGTTCCCTGTTCCATTTCGTGCTCTTCTTCCTGGTCATCTACTATGTCCGCACCGACCGGCAGCTCCGCACCCTGGCGTTGGGCCTGGGGCTGGTCGCCTGCCTGGTGGCCGTCGCCCTGGCGGCGCAGTACATCCTGGGCAGCGACATCACCATCGTTTCCGGGCGGGTGGAGCTCCTGTCCAACAGCCGGGGCCGGATGGGCGATGTCACCCGAATCCTGGTCCCAGGCTCCAGCGTTATCTTCTTCACCCTGTGCAGCTTCATCAGCATGTACCTGCTGATGCGCCTGCGGCGGCGCCAGAGGTTGCTGCTGCTGGCCGGCATCTGCCTGCTGACCCTGGGGCTGATCCTGACCTTCACCCGCATTTTCTGGGTCATGGCCCTGGCCGCCGTGGTCCTGCTGATGGTCCTGACCCGCCGCCGCGCCGTCATCTACCCCCGCGTGGTCCTGCTGCTGGCCGGCGCGGTGCTGGGCCTGGGCTTGATCCTCCAGGCCCGCGTGCTGAACCCCGCCGTCATCAAGGAAGCCATCGTCAGCCGTTCCGCCTCCATCCTGCGGGCGCCGGGCAATTTTCAGCACGACACCCTGTTCATGCGCTTCCTGGAATCCCGCTACGCCTGGGAGCGCATCAAAGAGAAGCCGCTCCTGGGCATCGGCCTGGGCAAGGCCTACCGCCCCCTGATTTTCGGCAAGGTGGAGTACGAGGACACCGTGGGCGGCACCTATCTGCACAACGGCTACCTGGCTACCCAGTTGAAGATGGGCCTGCCCGGCACTTTGGCCTTCTTCTGGGTGATCTTCCGCTTCTTCCGGCGGGTGTTTAAACGGTGGAGGAAGATCCGCGAGCCGCTCTACCAGGCATTGGTGCTGGGCGTGGCCGCCAGCATCTTCGGCATGCTGCTGCACAGCCTGTTCGCCTCCCCCTTCCTGACCACCAGTTGGGTGGCGGTGGCGGCGGTGGGCATGGGCCTGGTGGAAAAAATCTACTCCTTCGAGGAGATCGCCTGACATGAACGCCGCCGTTCACATCGTCATCCCCGTGCACAACGGGTTACAGCACACCCTGACCACGCTGCGGGCCCTGGCACCCCTGGTGACCGCGCCCTCCCGCATCCTGGTGGTGGACGACGGGTCCACCGACGGCACGGCCGAAGCCCTGCGCACCGAGTTCCCCGACGTCACCGTGCTGCCCGGCGACGGCAACCTGTGGTGGTCCGGGGGCATCAACCGGGGAGCCCGTTACGCCCTGGAGCACCAGGCCGACTACGTCCTGTTCCTGAACAATGATATCCTCCTGCACCCCGAATTCATAGAGGAACTGCTGATCGGCGCGGCGGAACATCCCGGCGCCCTGATCGCTTCCAAGATTCTTTTCGCCGATGAGCCCTGGCGGGTGTGGTCCCTGGGGGGGAAGGTGGACTTCCCGCGCGGCCGGCATTACATGCTGGCCTGCGGGCAGGTGGACGACGGCCGCTGGGAGGAACCGGTGGAGGTGGATTGGCTGCCCGGCATGAGCGTGCTGGTGCCGGTGGAGGTCTTCCGCCGCGGGCTGTGGGTGGACGAGAACCGCTTCCCCCAGTATTCCGGCGATTCCGACTTCACCATGCGGGTGCGCCAGGCCGGCTTCCCCCTGGTGGTCTGGCCCCATTCCCGGGTGTACAACAAGGTGAGCAATTCCGGGCTGGACACGCAACTGCTGCTGGGCCTGGAGCCGATCACCCTGCGCTCCGTCCGGCGGACCCTGACCTCGATCAAATCGTCCAAGGCGTTCAGCACCTATGGCCGGTGGGTGGTGCGCCACGCCCCGGCCTGGTCCTGGCCCCTGATGCTGGGCCGCTTCTACGGCTTCTACTTTCTGAAGCTGATCCAGGTCAAGCTGAAGCTCCCGGGGCTAAATCGCCTCACCGTACCCCGCCGCGATGCCCGGGAAGATCGCCGGCGCACCCTGGAGACGGTGGCTCCCAACCGGCGTTGAAGCGAAGTAGAGCCTTGAAAACGCTTGGATTTGGAAAAAAAAATATTATATTAAATGATGGAGCTTCCGGTTTCGGAGTCCTCCTCCGGGCCGGGTGACGGATCATCCATGCGTATCCTGTTTTACTCCAACTGGTACGTCAAGCAGACTGTCCCCCTGGCCAACGCCCTGGCGGCCGGCCACGAGGTGGCGGTGATCTTCCCCCACGTGGAAGCGGATTCCAGCTCCAGCGACGGCTGTGTGGGCCACCGGGTGCTGCGCCGGCTGCTGGAGGCCCGCGTCCGCCTGTCCACGCTGCCGCACATGCAGAGCCTGGATCCCCTGGGCCTGGTCACCGTCCTGAAGGTCCGCCGCTTCCTCCGGCGCTGGAAGCCGGAAGTGGTCCATTTCAACGAATCCTACGATTTCCGCTGTCTGCTGCTGATGGCGCTGTGCCCCGGGCCCCGTTTCGTGACCACGGTGCACGACCCGCTCCCCCACGCCGGGGAGAAGATCTCCCTGCACCGGTTCAAGCACTGGGTGCGGGACCAGATCCGCCGGCGCAGCCACGGATTGGTCGTTTACGGCGAAAACCTGCGGGCGGTGCTGGCGGAATATTCGGGTCTCCCCGAAGCGCGCATCCACGCGGTGCCCCACGGGGAGTTCCGCTACTACGCCGCGTTCGACGGCGCCGCGCCGCCGGAGCAGCCCGAGGGCGAGCCGCGGGTGCTGTTCTTCGGCCGCTGGGAAGAATACAAGGGTCTGGATGTCCTGATTGACGCCGAGCCGATGATCACCGCCCGGGTCCCTCAAGCCCGCATCGTGCTGGCCGGCGAAGGCCGCCTGACACTGGATCAACTGCGCCCCCGCATGGCGCACCCGGACCGCTTCGAGATCCGCAACCACGCCATCCCCGACGAGCAGGTTCCGGCGCTCTTTCTCAGTTCTGACGTGGTGGTGCTGCCCTACCGCGAGGCCAACCAGTCCGGCCCGCTGCACATCGCCGGGACCTTCGCCCGACCCGCTGTGGTCACCCGCGTGGGGGCCATGCCGGAAGTGGTGCGCGACGGCGAAACCGGGCTGCTGGTGCCGCCCGACGACCCCGGCGCCCTGGCCGAGGCCGTCTGCCGTTTGCTGGAAAACCCCGCCGAGGCCCGCCGCATGGGCCAAGCCGCCCAGGAGCACCTGGCCGCCAGCGAATCCATGGAGGCCACGGCCGCCGCCCTGGTGGAGGTCTACCAGAAGGTGACGTCCGGCCCCCGCCGCCGCGGAGGCCTCATCCTCTCCCTGCTCCAGGTCCTGGTCAAAAAGGTCAAGCGCGATCCCCGTTACGCCCTGGACGAGTCGCTGACCACCGGCGACGTTGCGGCCATGCTGGCCAAACTGACCCTGGGCTTCCTGCGGGGCCTGTGGCACCGGCCCTTCCTGGCCGGCGCTTCCGGGCTCTGCTTCGTGGGCAGCCGGGCCAAGCTGCGCAACCGGGGGCACATCACTGTGGGCCGCAACTTCGTGGCCGAGGACGGCTGCGAGATCCAGGGCCTGGCCCGCCGGGGGCTGCGCTTCGGCGACAACGTCACCGTCGGCGCCCTGTCCATGATCCGCCCTTCGGGCTACTACGGGCGCGAGATCGGCGAGGGCCTGGTCGTGGGCGACCGCTCCAACATCGGACCCTACTGCTACCTGGGCGCTTCCGGGGGCATCACCATCGGCAACGACGTGATGATGGGCCCGCGGGTGTCGCTGTTCGCGGAAAACCACAACTTCGCCCGCACCGACATTCCCATGCGTGACCAGGGGGTCACCCGCCTGGCGATCGTGGTGGAGGACGACTGCTGGCTGGCTTCCGGCTCGGTCATCCTGGCGGGCGTCACCATCGGCCGGGGCTCGATCATCGCCGCCGGCGCCGTGGTGACCAGGGACATTCCTCCCTGGTCCATCGCCGTGGGCAATCCCGCCCGCGTCCTCCGGTCGCGAATCAAGACGCCCGAAACCGTCGCGGAGAACTCATGAAGCCTGCTGTCCTCTTCGTCCACTCCAACGCCGAGCTGTACGGCTCCGATTATATCTTACTGCTGGTGGTGCAGGCCCTGAAGGACGACGTCCGGCCCCTGGTGGCCCTGCCTGCGGAAGGCCCCCTGGCGGAACGGCTGCGGGAGGCGGGCGCGGAGGTGGTGCTGACCCGGGAGAGCATCCTGCGGCGGGTCAACTTCCGGCCGGCCCGGCTGCCCGGCTTCATCCTGAACGTGCTGCGGGACGCCCGCGCCCTGAAGAAGCTGATCCGCAAAGAGGACGTGCGCCTGGTCTATTCCAACACCAGCGCGGTGATCACCGGGGCTCTGGCCGCGCGCCGCTGCCGCCGGCCTCATCTTTATCACGTGCACGAAATTATCCAGAACCCTCCCTGGCTGGCCCGCCGCATCGCCCGCCAGGTGTTGGGCGGGTCCACGGAAGTGATCGCCGTGTCCGAGGCGGTGCGGGAACAGCTCCTGCGCTACGCCCAGGCCGGAGACGCGCCCGTGCGGGTCATTCACAACGGCATTGACCCTTCCCGCTTCGACGGCGGGGAGGATGTGCAGGCGGTGCGCCGCGAGCTGGGCGCCGGCCCGGAGAACATCCTTTTCGGCGTCATCGGGCGCATCCACCCCTGGAAAGGGCAGCAGTACTTCGTGGAAGCGGCCCGCCTGGTGGCCGACGTCTGCCCCCGGGCCCGTTTCGCCGTGGTGGGCGGTACTTTCCCGGGCTACGAGCGCCTGGTCGGGGAGCTGCAGGCCCAGGTCCGCAAGCTGGACCTGGCGGGACGGGTGAAAATCCTGCCCCACCGGGACGACGTTCCCCGGCTGATGCGGGCGCTGGACGTGTTCGTGCTGCCCTCCACCCTGCCGGACCCGCTGCCCACGGTAGTGCTGGAGGCCATGGCCGCCGCCCGCCCGGTGGTGGCCACGGCCCACGGCGGCGCCCTGGAGATGGTGCTGCACGGCGAGACCGGGCTGCTGGCGCCGCCCCATGAGGCTTCCGGCTTCTCCCAGGCCCTCCTGGAGATGACCGAAGACGCCAACCTGCGCCACCAGATGGGGATGGCCGGGCGCCGGCGCCTGGAAGAGTACTTTCACCTCGACCGGTTCATCGCGGACCTCCGAGAGTGCGTGGCGGGGCATCTGCCCCAGACGGAGAGAATCCCCTTGCCAATCCCTGAAATACAGAATTCGTAATACTTTATGGTTAAAATGAGCCTATGCCGCAACGTAGTTTGACCATTTTTTTCCCCTGCTACAACGAGGAAGCCAACGTCGAGCGCTCCACCCGGGAAGCCCTGGCCGCCGCCCAACTGGTGACCGACGACTACGAGGTCATCATTGTGAATGACGGTTCGCGGGACAGGACCGGCGAGATCGCCGACCGGCTGGCCCAGGAAGATCCGCACGTGCGGGTCATCCACCATCCGGTCAACCGGGGTTACGGCGCGGCGTTGATTTCCGGTTACCGGGGCGGAAGCAAGGACACCATCTTCTACACCGACGGCGACCTGCAGTTCGATCTGACGGAGATCACCAAACTGTGGCCGCTGATTGACCAGTACGACGTGGTGACTGGCTACCGCCTGAAGCGCAACGATCCTTTCATCCGCAAGCTGAACTCGCGCGGCTGGACCACCCTGACCAAGGCCCTGTTCCGGCTGCCGGTGCGGGACGTCAACTGCGCTTTCAAGCTTTTCCGGCGCGGAGTACTGGCTGACATCGAACTGGTATCGCAGGGCGCGCTGATTGACGCGGAGGTGTTCGCCCGGATAAAAAAAGCCGGGTACACGGTCACGGAGGTGGGGGTGCATCACTACCCCCGCACGGCCGGCACCCAGACCGGGGCCAACCCCTTCGTGATTCTGCGAGCGTTCAAGGAACTGTTCAAACTATGGTGGAAACTGCGCTGATTCCGTGACGAGCCGGCATTGGGGGGTTAAACGCTTCGGGCTCAAGGCATATCATGAAAATCGCGTTTATGGGGATTCGGGGGATCCCAGCATCCTACTCCGGATTTGAAACCTTCGTCGAGCAGGTGGCCAAGCGCCTGGCCCGCCGGGGCCACGAGGTGACGGTGTACAACCGTAGTACCTTCGTGCTTTACCGCGGCCGCAGCTACATGGGTGTGCGCCTGGTGCGCCTGCCCACGCTGCCGACGAAGCACTTCGATTCCATCGTGCACACGTCGCTCTGCTGCCTGCACGCGCTGTTCCGGAAATACGACGTGGTCTATATCTGCGGCGTGGGCAACGCCCCGCTGGCCTTTCTGCCCCGCTCCCGCGGCGCCCGGGTCCTGTTGAACGTGGACGGCGCCGACTGGCAGCGGGACAAGTGGGGCCGCTTCGCCCGCACCTACCTGCGCATATGCGAATCCGCCGCCACCCGCACCGCCGATGCCATCATCGCCGACGCCCGGGTGATCCAGGATCGCTACCGGCAACTATTCAACGTAAATACATTATTCATCCCCTACGGCGCCAACATCCGGAGGCACGAAGGGTCTGACGTCCTGGAGCGCTTCGACCTGGAGCGGCGCAAGTACGTCCTGTTCGTGGGCCGCATGGTGCCGGAGAACTGCGCCCACACCCTGATCCGCGCCTTCTCCCGGGTGGAAACCGACATGAAGCTGGTCATCGTGGGGGACGCGCCCTATTCCGACGAGTACAAGGCTTCCCTGAAGGCCCTGGCCGGCCGCCGGGTGGTGTTCACCGGCTATCTGTTCGGGGAAGAGTACCAGGAGATTTCCAGCGGCGCCTACCTGTTCGTCCTGGCCAGCGGCGTAGACGGCACCCGCCCGGTGCTGCTGGACCAGATGGCCTTCGGCAATGCCGTGCTGGTGCGCAACACCCCCGCCAACGTCGAGGTGGTGGGCCGGTACGGCCGCACCTTCACCCACGGCCCCGAGGACGAGCAGGATCTGGCCCTGCAGTTGCAGGAGTTGATTGACCACCCCGAAGAGGTGATCGCCCTGCGCCAGGCCGCCGAAGACCGCGTCCGCACCAAGTATTCCTGGGAGCGGGTCACCGACCGCTACGAATTGCTTTTCCAGTTGTTATTGGAGCAAAAATCCATTCCGAAAATCGCGGAATGTCTCGAACGGGAGATTCCCCTGGAACCGGAGCTTCTGCCTTCTCCCCTTGCGCTGATTCCCGAGACCATTTCGATCGAGGAGGTATTCAACCGTGGCTGACGCTCATTCACTGACGATAAAACGGAATGGCAACGGAGCCGTCAATGGGACGGCCATAACCGTGGGACCACGCACGCAGGCCCTGAAGCAAATCATCCCCATATCGGCCAATACCCTGCTCCTCGCGGCCGATATCCTGGTCATCGCCCTGTCCATGCTGCTGGGGTACTGGTTTTATCATTTCCTCTACGCCAACCTGGGCCTGGGCAAGGCCGAGCAGCCCCTGGAACAGTACCTCCGCCTGACCCTGATTACCGCCGTGCTCATCCTCCTGATGTTCGAGCGGCTGGGGCTGTACCGCCGCACCATGTCCATCATGAACATCGAGGAGATCAGGGGGATCTTCAAGGCGGTGTTCTACACGGCCCTGCTGCTCTTCACCGCCTCCTTCTACTTCAAGGACATCACCTACTCCCGCTTGATCGTCACCTATTCGCTGGTGTTCCTGCTGGTCCTGCTGAACATCGAGCGGTATATCGCCTACAAGATCTTCCAGTACATGCACGTCAAGGGCATCGGGGTCAAACGGGCCCTGGTGTACGGTGCGGGCGAAGCCGGGCGGGCCCTGGTGGAGCGGTTTGTGCGCTCTCCCCGCCTGGGCACCCTGCCCATGGGGTTCCTGGACGATAACCCCAACCTCTGGGGCAAGATGGTGAAGTCGAGCTCCGACGAGATGAAGTATGAGCTTCCCGTCCTGGGCGGCTTCGACCAGCTCCTGGATGCGGCCCGGGCCACCGCTTCCGACGAGCTGTTCATCTCCCTGCCCTCGGTGTCCCACGAACGCATCGCCGAGATCATCCGCCACTGCGAGCAGATTCATCTGAAGTTCAACTTCATGCCCAATCTGTATGATTACAAGCTGCAACACATCGCGGTGCGTTCCCTGGACGGCATCCCCCTGCTGACGGTCAAGGAACAGCGGACGCCGGCCTTAAGCCTGTTCCTGAAGCGCATCCTGGACCTGGGCCTGGCCCTGGTCGCCATCGTGGTACTGTCCCCGGTGTTCGCGGCGCTGGCCATCCTGGTGAAGAAGAGTTCCCCGGGGCCGGTCCTGTTCCGGCAGGAACGGGTGGGCCTGAACGGGCGGCTCTTCAACATGTACAAGTTCCGCTCCATGTACGTGAATGCCCCCAAGTACGCCGTGACGCCCAACAGCAGCGACGACCCCCGCATCACCCCCATCGGCCGGTTCCTGCGCCGCACCAGCCTGGACGAGCTGCCCCAGATATTCAACGTGCTGCTGGGAGACATGTCCATCGTGGGGCCGCGCCCGGAGATGCAGTTTATCGTGGATCAGTACACCCCCATTCAGCGGGAGCGGCTCCGGGTCAAGCCGGGCATCACCGGCCTGTGGCAGATTTCCGCCGACCGGGCCAAGCCCATCCACGACAACATTGAATACGATCTGTACTACGTCGAAAACACCTCCCCCATCCTCGACCTGGTCATCATCCTGCGCACCGTGCTCGGGGTCATCAAGGGCAGGGGAGCCTGGTAGTTTCGTTCTGCGCGGCGTCCTCCGGGGCGCCACGGCGCATGGATCCCCCCACGTGAAGTCCCAACCGCCGGCCTTTCTGCTTCTGCGCCTGAGTTCCCTGGGCGACATCCTGCTGCTTACCCCCGCCCTGCGAGCCCTGCGAGCCGCCCATCCCTCCGCCCGCATTGACGTGCTCCTGCGCCGCCGCTACCGCGAGTTGCTGGAGGGCAATCCCCATGTGTCCAACCTGATTTTCTTCGAGGAAGGTGGCGGCCTGGGCGCCTGGCGCGAGCTGGAGCGGCGACTGCGGGGGCATTACGAGGTGGTGGCCGACCTGCACACCGGATTGCGCAGTTGGCGCCTGCGCCGCGCCCTGGGCGCGCCGATGACCCTGGCCTACCGCAAACGCCGCCTGGCTCGCTGGGCGCTGGTCCGCCTGAAGCGGGATCTCTACGGCAGCGAGTTCAGCGTGCCCCTGGCTTACCTGCAGGCCCTGGAGCCGCTGGGGGCGCGGGATGACGGCCTGGGGCTGGAATGGCCCGGCGCCCTGACCCGCCGCGGCGAGTTCCTGGATCGGGCCGGCCTGTCCCGGGCGCCGGATATCCCGCCGGTGGCCCTGTGCCCGGGAGCCTCCTTTGCCACCAAGCGCTGGCCCCTGGATCGCTGGCAGGAGCTGGCCACCGGGCTGCTGCGTCGCGGGCTCGACCTGTGGATCTTCGGCGGACCGGAGGACCGCGCCGCCGGGCGCCTCCTGCGCGACCTGGATCCCGCCCGGGTGCGCGATTTCTGCGGAATATTAAGTCCGGCGCTGTCCGGCGCGGGGCTCTCCTTCTGCCGCCTGGCGGTGACCCACGACGCCGGGCCGGCGCACATGGCCGCCGCCGTGGGCCGGCCGGTGCTGGCCCTTTTCGGATCTACCGTGGCACAGTTCGGCTTCCGTCCCTTCCGCGTGCCGCACCGTCTGGTCCAGGCGGAGGTTTCCTGCCGCCCCTGTTCCCACCTGGGTTTCTCCCGCTGCCCCCGGGGGCATTTCCGCTGCATGATGGATCTGGCGCCGGAAACGGTGCTGCGGCACTTCGAGGATTTGACAATGGAAGCCGGCGGCAACGCCGGGCCAAAAAAATAGCCTGCGGATGGTCCGGATCGAATGGCTGCCTATCGATCCCCCTCTGGACTCCGCAGGCCTGGTGCTGCAATGCGCAAACACACTTACTTCCGCCGCTGGTCGTCCTCCTCGGACAGCCCGCGTTACGGAAGACGCCCTAATATACCTCTTTCTTTCCCCCCAAATCAAGCGCAATTTTTTGCATAATTTTCCACGTTTTTCATTTGACGGTGCCGTTGTTTGCCTGCACTCTGCCCACCCCTCGGATTCCACCAACCAAATCTTGACTCTTTCCTTGCCATGCTGTATATTCTGCGGTGAGGCATTTCAACCGCGGAGGCGACGCATGACTCCCAGCCGCATCCTGATCGTGGATGACGAAGAGGACATCTGCTCCACCCTGGCCGATTTCCTGGGCGAGAAGGGGTACGAGATTTTCACCGCCACCTCCGGCGAGGAGGCGTTGCGCCTGGTGAAGGAAGTCCGCCCCCACCTGGTGCTGCTGGACATCCGCATGCCGGGCATGGATGGCATCGAGGTGCTGCGCCGCATCCGCGGCCTGGACCAGGAGGCGGGAATCATCATGATCACCGCCTTCCATGACATTGACATCGCCCAGGAGGCGCTGAAGCTGGGCGCTTCCGATTTCGTCACCAAGCCGCTGGAGATGAGCTACCTGGAGGAGAGCGTCCGGGTGAAGATCCGGGCCATGCTGGCGTGACCGGCAACGGCGAGGGGAAAAAACGAACCGGGCGATGCGGCAGCATCGCCCGGCGGCGTTAGGAAAGATATTTCCGGGGATGCAAAGAGCGCCACCCGGGGTGCGTCCGTCCGCTGTGTGCGGTTAGGGTTGACGCCGGGGCCATCTGCGGAGGCCTCTTCTAAGGCCGATGCATCGCCCCTACACCCCTCCCCCACCTCCCGTTGCATTCATACTTCCTCTGTTATTTCCCTCCACGCTCCCCGGGCCAGCAGCACCCCGGCCAGGGCGTACAGTCCCGCCGCCGCCAGCAGCGCCGCGGTGAACCCCCAGGTGAAGGAGACGATCACCACCGCGGTGGCTCCCACCACCGAGGCCGCCCCGTTGACCGCGAACCCCCAGGCGACCCGCGGGCCCGCCTTTACCCCTCCCAGGGGGAAGGGCATGCCCATGAAGAAGCCCAGCGGCGCGATCAGCAGGGCCGAGACCAGGAGGCGCGGCGCCAGGGTCAGGCCCCCCAGGGCGTAGAACAGGTGGCGCATGACCAGGGCGTCCAGCAGCAGCCAGATCACGATGCCGCTGAAGGCCCAGGCGGCAGGGATCCGCCCGGCGAACCGGCTGCCCAGTCCGCAGGCGGCCAGCAGGATCAGGAGGATGGTCACCAGGCTCCAGGCCGACGGCCCGATGAACAGGGTGAACTGCTGGATCAGCACCACTTCCACCGCCATGAAGGCCAGCCCCAGGGTGAAAAAGTAGAGCCACGGCGCCGGCCCCAGCCGGTCGCGTTTGACCAGGAAGGGGAGCAGGTTCAGCGGCAGCACCAGGGCCCCCACCACCAGCAGGATGATGGCGATGATCAGCTTGGACAGGGGAAAGCCGGTAAATTCGTAGGGCTTCTTGACCTCGCCCAGCTTGCCCCATTGGATATTTTTCCACAGCCCCAGTTGGGCCACGAAGGGGCGGTTGTCGCAGCAGGGAGAGAGGTTGATGGCGGAACTGTCCCGCGCCGCCTGCCAGCCTTCCAGGACGAGGCGGTTGATGAGGTTGCCCTGCAGCGAATCGGGGGCGGGGTAGAGCAGGTGAAGGTCGCGGTAGCGTTCGGGCGTCAGCGGCCCCAGGGCGTGGTAGCGGATCTCCTCGGTCAGCGGCTGCCGCGACATCAGGATGATCTTGCGCCTCATTTTGGGCAGGTCGTAGACAGCGATATGGGCGCGGGGATCGGCCACACCCAGGGATTCCAGCGCCGCCAGCGCTTCACTGACCAGCCGCGGCATGTAAAACTGGTGCTCCATCATCAGGAAGCCGCGGGGGGAGAGCGCCCGCCAGTAGTCGCGGAAGGCTTCCGTGGTGAACAGGTAGTTTTCCGCCAGGGCGAAGGAACCGGAAGCCAGGGCGGCGAAGGTGTTGGAGGAGAGTGAGTAAATCACGTCGAACTTGTCGCGGAAGCGGCGCACGTAGGCGCGGGCGTCTTCGGTGACCACCTCGACCCGGGGATCATGGTAAATCCGCCCGCTGAAATCGGCCAGGTCGCCCTCCAGCATCAGCCAGTTGATATGGGGTACGACATCCACGGCGTGGACTTCGGTGGCGCCCGCCTGCAGCGCCTGGAGCACGTCCACGCCGCCGCCGGCGCCCAGGGAGAGGAACACGCACGAGTCGCACCGCCCGATCAGGTGGGAGACGTCAATGCCGAACTCGTACTTCAGAGAATCGGGCCGGTCCCAGTTGCCGTCAAAGGCGTACACCGGGGAATTGGCGGCGTTGTCTATGTTCAGCCCGCGGTAATCCGGAGCGAAGTCGTAGATCTTCACCTTGGCCAGGGCGTCCCAGTGGGTGTAGATCACCGGGGCGCGGTCGTCCTGTTCGGCCCGCAGCAGGTCCGGAGCCTGCAGGGCCAGCGCCACCGAAACCGCGGCCAGCAGGGCGGGCACGGTCCGTCCCCAGCGGGGAAAGGCCAGAAACGCGGCGGCCACTGCCGGCAGGGTGACCAGGAAGGCGGCGGCGGGCGTCCCCAGGGCGTTCATCAGGCCCACGGCCAGGGCCACGCCCACTCCCGCACCCAGCAGGTCGGCCATGTAGAGCCGGGGCAGGTCGGAGGCGTAGTTGCGGAACAGCATGGCCAGGGCGAGGCCGGCGAAGAAGTAGGTCGAACCCAGGATCAGGATGGCCAGCGCCAGGTTGCCCACCATCCCCGCGCTGCTGAACAGGTACTGGAAGCGCAGACCCAGGGAGAACACCAGCGGCGGACCGGCCAGGGCGCAGATCCCCGCCAGCGACAGGAACAGGGGCAGGAGAGGCCGGCGGTTCAGGAAGGGAAACAGGTGCAGGGCCAGGGCGCCCAGCCCCAGTCCCAGGATGGACAGGGAGAGGATCAGGAAGGCGAAGGTGTAGAAGAACTCCGCGGAGAAGATGCGCGTCCAGGTCAGCTCCAGGGCCAGGAGGGTCATGGACAGCAGGGCGACGATCCAGGAGGTGGTGCGAGTCATCGGAGGGTCCCATCGGCAAGACATCCGTATTCACCATGTGAACTTCAACACAAGCCCGGCCGGTTCCCGGAGCTGTGCCGCCCCCGGTGATTGGACGCCGCCGGCCGGGCTTTAGATGCTCCGGCAGCCGGAAAACCCGAATCCGCCAATGAAACCGCTCTCTCCTGCGTAACAATCTAAGAAGGGTTTGATAATGCGTAGTTTACTGCACAATTAGGCGCCGCTGGAAGGCGCCGGGAAAGGAGGCAGCCATGCTGACCTGGACCCTGATCTTTCTGGTGATCGCCATTGTCGCGGCCATCTTCGGCTTCGGCGGAGTGGCCTCGGTGGCGGCGACCATCGCCCAGATCATTTTCTTCATCGCTGTGGCCCTGTTCGTCATCTTTCTGATTCTGATGCTGGTGGGGTACCGGAAACTAACCAAGTGAATCCCGTCCGCGGGACCGCTTTTGCGAGGAGATAAACCATGCTCACCTGGGCTATCATATTTCTGGTCGTGGCCCTGTTGGCTGCATTTTTCGGGTTTTCGGGATTGGTAACCGTGGCCGCCGGCATTGCCCAGATACTCTTTTTCCTCTTCCTGGTCATCTTCCTGATTTTTCTGGTGATCAGTTTAACCCGGCGGGGCGGCGCGCGGAAGTCGTAGCGAGCCGGCCGCGACCGGTCATCGCACCGCAACATATCGCAGCCAAGACTGTGGCGGGCAGGCGAGATATCCCTGCCCGCTTTTTCATGCCCGGCCCGGAGGAGAGCATGGCGGCGGCCATAGAGCGCGGCCGTGCCATCGTTATGCGGATTTGCCCGCACCTCCCGCCAAGAGAAAAGAAATTGGCAAAATAATTGTTGGAAGAAGGCGGTAGTTTCGTATCTTTTGACAGGGATCGGGACTTTCGCATTTCGCTGACTCAGGCGCCGGTTCGGAGGGCCATACTCCGACGTGGCCATTCCCTTGCGGATGGTCTCCTGATCTTTCGGCCACGATCCGCCAGATGACGGACAGCCCTCCCCGAAACGGCGACATTTCCGGGCCATCGCCTACGTCCCCAGGGATGTTCGCGTCGCGACCTAAAACCGCCCTGCGCCATGCCCTCTTCCGATATCCTCTTTTACGGAGCCATTGCTTCCCTGCTGGCCGGATTTGCCACCGGGATCGGAGCCCTGCCCGTTTTTTTTCTGAAGCCGGACGCCGTTCCCCGCCAGTTGCTGAACATCCTGCTGGGGCTGGCCGCCGGCGTCATGCTGGCGGCCACCTCCTTCTCCCTGGTGGTGCCGTCCATCGAATACGGCACGGAGATTTACGGATCCAGCCTGATCGGCGTGGCCATCACCTGCCTCTTCCTGTTCAGCGGCGGATGGGTGCTGGACCTGATTGACAAGTCCGTGCCCCACCTGCACCGCATCATGGGCCGGGAAGGGCCCCCCTCGAAGATGTCCCGGGTCGGTCTGTTCATCATGGCCATCACCATCCACAATTTCCCTGAAGGGATGGCGGTGGGGGTGGGCTTCGGCGCGGGCGATTTCGGCGGCGGACTGGCACTGGCCATCGGCATCGGCATCCAGAACATGCCCGAGGGCCTGGCCGTGGCCCTGCCCCTGATCCGCGACGGCCGATCCCGCAGTTTCGCCTGGCTGGTCGCCCTGGCCACCGGGCTGGTGGAACCGATCGGGGGGCTGTTCGGCGCGGGACTGGTGACCCTGGCCCGCACGGTGCTGCCCGCGGCGCTGGCCTTCGCCGCCGGAGCCATGCTGTTCGTCATTTCCGACGAGATCATCCCTGAAACGCACCGCCACGGCACCCAGCGCAGCGCCACCTACGGGGTCATCGTCGGCTTCATCATCATGATGGCGCTGGACAACCTGCTGGGGTGACCACGGCTCCTTCCGGAACTTTACGCCGGGATAAGCGAGTCAAATCCTCGAAGGCGGCGAATATCCGTGCCACATCCCGCGTAGCGTCCGCCTGACACATATTTTCTATAGTCCATTATCAAGAGGTTCGGACATGGTTGCCTTCCAACGTTACCATCTGACCATCTTTTTACTCCTGGTCTTCCTCATCGGCTGCGCCAAGGTGCCGCTGACGGGCCGCCGGCAGTTGTCTCTGGTGCCGGAATCCGAGCTGACCTCGCTGAGCTTCAGCCAGTACGACGAGCTGATCGCGCAGTCCACGCTGTCCGACGATCCGCAAAAAGTGGCCATGCTCCAGCGGGTGGGCCAGCGGGTCGCCGCGGCGGCGGAGCAGTACATGAAGGACAACGGCATGGGCGACGAGCTGAAGTACTACGAGTGGGAATTCAACTTGATCAAGGCCGATTCCATCATCAACGCCTTCTGCATGCCGGGCGGCAAGGTGGCCTTCTATACGGGGATTCTGCCCGTGACCCAGGATGAGGCGGGCGTGGCCGTGGTCATGGGCCACGAGGTGGCGCACGCCATCGCCAACCACGGCGGGGAGCGCATGAGTCAGATGTTGCTGGCGCAATTGGGCGGGGTGGGCCTGCAGATCGCCCTGCAGGAGAAGCCCCAGCAGACCCAGCAACTGGCCATGGCCGCCTACGGCGTCGGCGCCCAGGTGGGGATCCTGCTGCCCTACAGTCGGACCCATGAGTCGGAAGCCGATAAGATCGGCCTGATCTTTTCCTCCATGGCCGGATACGATCCCCGCGCCGCCATTCCCTTCTGGGAACGCATGGGCGAACTGGGGGGCGCCCGTCCACCCGAATTCCTGTCCACCCACCCCAACCCGGAGAAGCGGGTGGATCAACTCCAGGAATGGATGCCCGAAGCGCTGAGATATTACGAAGAAAGCAGTAAGGCGGGCAGGCAGTAGGGGTAAGTTGGTTGGCTGCCGGTGTACGGGACTGGCCGCGGGGCGAAGCGCCGGCGAGGAAGAGACCTCGAACCGGGACTACACCACGGCGCCCTCCGGTGGCGGCAAGGTCTGACCCTTTGCGCCAAGGCTTCGCCCGGGTTCCGGAGGGCGAGGCCTTGGCATTCCCGCAGAAAGCGGCCGTTGCCCTTCCACGCGTGACGCCTCCTCCTCTTCACATTCCATAAACCATGCCGAACGAATACCGCCTGCTGATCGGGGGCCAATGGGTCCCCGGGGCGAAGATCAAGCCCGTCGTCAATCCCTACAGCGGCGAAACCGTGGCCCTGGCGCACCGTGCCGACCGGGCCCAGGTGACCCGGGCCGTCGAAGCGGCCCAGGCGGGCTTTGCCGTCACCCGCAATCTCCCCTCCTACCGGCGGGAGGCCATCCTGCGCCGCGCCGCGGACCTGATCCGGGAGCGGTCGGAGGACCTGGCTCGCACCATCGCCCGGGAAGCCGCCAAGCCGATCCGTGACGCCCGTGGAGAAGTGGAGCGCGCCGCCACCACCTTTTCCCTGGCCGCCGGGGAAGCCGTGCGCCTGCACGGGGAAATCCTGCCACTGGACGTCAACGCCCTGGCCGGCGACCGGCTGGCCCTGGTGCGCCGTGTTCCCCTGGGAGTTGTGTCCGCCATCAGCCCCTTCAACTTCCCTCTGAATCTGGTGGCGCACAAGGTGGCGCCGGCCCTGGCCGCGGGCAACACCGTGGTGCTGAAGCCCTCGTCCAGCACGCCGCTGACGGCCCTGAAGCTGGGGGAAATCCTGCTGGAAGCCGGTCTGCCCCCGGAGGCGTTGCACGTGGTGCCCTGTTCCCCCGCCGACGCCGAACCGCTGCTTTCCCACCCGGCGGTGAAGATGGTCACCTTTACCGGCAGCCCGGCGGTGGGCTGGGAGATGAAGTCCCGTTGCGGCCGGGCGCGCCTCTGCCTGGAGCTGGGCGGCAACGCCGCCGCCGTGGTCGAACCGGACGCCGACCTGGACCACGCCGCGGCCCGCTGCGTCGTGGGAGGTTACTCTTACGCCGGACAAATCTGCATTTCCCTGCAGCGGCTTTACCTGCACGAAAGCATCGCGGACCGTTTCCTGGAGATCTACGTCCCCGCGGTGCAGGCGCTGAAGGCGGGCGATCCCCTGGACGAAGCCACCCAGATCGGCCCCATGATTGACGAGGGGGCGGCCCGCAAGACAGAAGAGTGGGTCGGCCGGGCGGTGCAGGCCGGCGCCAGGCTGCTCTGCGGCGGCGGCCGCCGGGGGAACTTCTTCGAGCCGACTATCCTGGCCGGGGTGCCGGAAGACCAGCCCGTCTCCTGCCAGGAAGTGTTCGCCCCCGTCACGGTGGTGCACCGCTATGCGGATTTCGACGCGGCCCTGGAGGCGGTCAACGCCTCCGATTACGGTCTGCAGGCGGGGCTGTTCACCCGGGATCTGAGCCGCATCATGGCGGCCTTCCACCGGCTGGAAATGGGCGGCGTGGTCGTCGGCGACGTCCCCACCTTCCGGGCGGACAATTACCCGTACGGCGGATCCAAGGCCTCCGGGTTGGGGCGTGAAGGGGTGCGCTACGCCGTGGAGGAGATGACCGAACTGCGCACTCTGGTGCTGCCCAACTCGCGGTAAAAGGGCCGGAAATCCGCCTCGAAGTGCTCCCGAGCACAAATCCGGCAGGGGGAGGAGCTATCTTATCAGCATTGATTTCTTCATGGATCTCTTCATGCAGGAACAATGATGAAAGCTGCCTCCCGAATCCCGCTCACTCGCACCGCCCGCCTTGATGAAGACGATTCCCTGACCGCCGCCCCGCCCCGCCACCGGCGCATCCTGGTGGTGGACGACGAGGAACACATCCGCGTGCTGCTGCGTGAGGTGGTTCAGACCCTGGGCCATCGCGCCATCCTGGCCGCCAACGGAGTCCAGGCGCTGGAAAAGCTGTCCGGCACGGATGTGGACCTGGTCATCACCGACATCAACATGCCGGGGCTGTCGGGCCTGGATCTGCTGCGCCGGATTAAGGCCGAGCTGCCGGACCTGCCGGTGATTCTGATCACCGGGTACGGCACGGAACGGGCCGAGCGCGCCGCCCAGGAACTCCGCGCCGACGGCTTCCTGGGCAAGCCCTTCCGCGTCGAGGACATGCGTCACTGCATCGCCCGGCTGATCGGCTGACCGGAGCGTCTTCCGGCCGGCCGCGCCCCGGGATGGGAAGTCGCACCGTACCACCTGCATGACCGGC
The DNA here is from genome assembly GCA_003599535.1 of Candidatus Zixiibacteriota bacterium. GTDB lineage: Bacteria > Electryoneota > B3-LCP > B3-LCP > B3-LCP > SURF-9. The sequence goes on from QZKQ01000087.1 coordinate 47,182, forward strand.
ATGAAGACCGTGAATCTCCGTTTTTACCTCCTGTTTGTCCTGCGCAACCTCTACCGCCATCCCCGCCGCACCCTGCTGACCGGCGCCGCCGCTGCGTTCACCGCCGCCACGCTCTGTTTCATGTTCAGCTATTTCAACGGCGTGGTGGACAACATCCAGGCGCGCTACGCCCGCCTGGAAACCGGGCATCTCCGCTTCCTGCCGCAAGGATACCCGCAACGCGAATCGCTCCTGCCCCTGGACCTCCATCTCACTGCCGCCGATTCCTTACGTAATTACATTGCAGCCCAGCCCGAAGTCGAGGCGGCCACGGCCCGCATCCGTTTCGCGGCGCTGGCTTCCAGCGGCGACCTGTCTGTGCCGGTAGCGGGACTGGGGGTGGATTTCGCCCGGGAAGCGAATTTCCTGAATCCCGCCGCCCTGCTGACCGAGGGCCGGCTGCCGCAGAGTTCCGGAGAAGCGGTCATCGGCGCCCTGCTGGCCCGGCGGCTGAATCTGTCCGTGGGAGATACCCTGCTTCTGCTGGGGCAGGACAGCCGCCGCAGCCTGACGGCCGACGAATTCCGCCTCACCGGCCTGATCTCTCTGGGCATGAACCCCATTGACCGGCGCTCCGTATATCTCCCGCTGCCGGAAGCCCGCGCCTTCACCGACCTGCCGGACCGCGCCACGGAGATCCTGGCCTTGCTGCATGATCCACAGGCGGACCGCGAGCTGCGCGACCGGCTGCAGGAGGCTTCCCTGGTGCGCCACCAGGAGGCGCTGATCCTGACCTGGCGCGAGCACGGCGACCTGTACCGGGTGATCGCCAGTTCTCGGGCCATCGTGCAGTTGCTGATCCTGCTGTTTCTGGCCATCGCCGCCAGCACCGTGGTCAATACCATCCTGATGGCGGTGCTGGAACGCGGGCGGGAGATCGGCATGCTGAAGGCGCTGGGCATGGGCAAGGGCAACATCGCGGGGCTGTTCCTGTTGGAAGGGGCGCTGATCGGCGCGCTGTTCGCGCCGCTGGGGGCGCTGCTGGGAGCGGCTGCCGGCGCCTGGACGGAGCGGGTGGGCATACCCCTGGGCAAGGTGGGGCAGAACCTCTCCTTCCCCATGGGCAATTTCATCTATCCCGACTTCCGGTGGACTTACTATTGGGAAGCGGTGGCCTTCACCCTGCTGATGAGCCTGCTGGCGTCCCTCTACCCCGCCTGGAAAGCGGGCAAGGTGAATTCCGCCTCGGCCCTGCGGGTGCACCAGTGAGGGGGTGCGGTTTGCCCCTGGCCGTCACTGTTATAACCAGTGAGATTAGTTCATCGCGTCCCGGGCAAAGGTGGTACCCAACATTACAAGCCACCACAACTGATCATCCGCGCTACATTGCCCGCGCGATGATTCGCGGGAAAAACAACAACCATCGAGAGAGCTTTTACCGGTAATCCGGAGAATCCATGGCGATATTTCTGATCGTTTTCTTCCTGATTTATGGCGGCATCAATACCTACGCCTTCCTGAAGGCGCGGGCGGCCTTCGATTTCGACCTTTACGTTTCCCTGCCCCTGGGCCTGTTCCTGGCGCTCATGGTGATGGCTCCCCTCCTGGTGCGTATCCTGGAAGGCCGGGGGATGGAGCCTCTGGCCCAGTCCCTGGCCTGGGTGGGGTACGTGTGGATGGGGCTGATCTTTCTCTTCTTCTGTGCCGCGGTAGTGGTGGACCTGGTCTCGTTGCTGGCCTGGGGCGCGAACGCCATTGCCGGCGACCGCCTATCCTTCCTGGTGCCGTCGGCCCTGGTGCGATTTCTGGTGCCTGCGGCGGTGGCGCTGGGGGTGGGACTGTACAGCCTCTACGAAGCCGGCAACCTGCAGGTGGAAACCGTGGTCATCCGCACTTCGAAGATCCCGCCGGAGGTGGGCAAGGTGACCATCGTGCAGATTACCGACGTGCACCTGGGCGTAACCCTGCGGCAGAAGGCCCTGAATCGCATCCTGGACCGGGTGCGCCGGGCCCAACCCGACCTCCTGGTATCCACCGGCGACCTGCTGGACGGGGACATCTGCCGCATAGACGGCCTGGTGGAAAGATTCCGCGACATCCAGCCCAAGTACGGCAAGTTCGCCGTCACCGGCAACCATGAATTCTACGCCGGGGTGGAGATGGCGGTGCGGTGCATGGAAGAGGCGGGATTTAACGTGTTGCGCGGGGAACGGGTGGAGGTGGACGGGGTGTTATCCGTGGCGGGAGTGGACGACCCCCAGGGGAAATCCTTCGACAACTACGCCGGCATTTCCGAGCGCGACCTGCTGACGGTGTCCAACCCGGACACCGCCGGAGGCGCTTCGGACCGCTTCTCGCTGTTGCTGAAGCATCAGCCGGTGGTGGATTCGGCCGCGGTGGGCCTGTTCGACCTGCAACTGTCGGGGCACACCCACAAGGGGCAGATCTTCCCCTTCTCGCTGCTGGTGAAAATGGCGTATCCCCGCTACGGAGGGTACTACCGCCTGCCGAAGGATTCGCGCCTCTACACCAGCCGGGGCACCGGCACCTGGGGGCCGCCGATGCGCTTCCTGTCGCCGCCGGAAGTGACGGTCTTCCACCTGGTGGCCATCGGCAACAGCACGGAGAATGACGACCGGGAGACGGTGTACGTGAAAGATCCCGGGTAGAACTGGCGCGGAGGAATGCCAAAGGCGGCCGAAGGGGGCCGCCTTTTCAATGTCAGGTCCTGGCTCGATGGCTGGCCGCTGGTGGCTCGTTGTCCCCGCCCGTCACGACCACCCCGCCGAATCCGGAAGCGGACGGGGACCCCGCGGGAGTTCCTTCGTCATCCCGAAGGGGCTTCTTCGTTATAAGCCCCGCCCCTACGCGCGACCCCTCACCCTCGCCCCAGGAATGATGGTCATAGACTACTGATTTAATTACGGATAAGTTCTACATACTGCACGTAATGCAGTGGTGGCATGTAGGATATCAATTCCTTTATGACCATTATTCCTGGGGAAGGCTCCCCTGCGCCGCCCGCAGCAGGCGGAAGGCCAGCGGCACTTCCACCCCGTGGATCTCCCGGCCCCGGGCGCGACGGAAAAGGGCTTCGGGGGCCTCGTCTTCCACCAGGCGGCCGCGGTCGAAGAGCAGGGCGCGGTCGGCGGCCAGGGCTTCGGCGGAAAACTGGGTGATCAGGATCAGGGTGACGCTTCCCCGCAGGCCGGAAATCATCTCCATGACCTCGCGGCGGCCCAGGGGGTCCAGCAGGGAGGTGACCTCGTCCAGGATCAGGATCTCCGGGCGCATGGCCAGCACCGAAGCCAGGGCCAGGCGCTGCTTTTCGCCACCTGACAGCAGGTGCGGCGACCGCCGGGCATACGGCTTCAGGCCGAAGCGCGCCAGCAGTTCGTCCACCCGGGCGCGGATATCCGGCGGCGGCAGGCCCAGGTTTTCCGGCCCGAAGGCGATCTCCCGTTCGGCGGTGGTGGCCACCATCTGGGTATCGGGCGACTGGAACGCCAGCCCCACCCGTCCCCGCAAGGCCGCCGGGGAGGCGGGGTCGGCCAGATCGCGCCCCAGGACCTCCAGACGGCCCTGGTACGGCCCCTGCAGCCCGGCCAGGATCCGCGCCAGGGTGGACTTGCCGCTGCCGTTGCCTCCCAGCATCGCCGTGAACTGCCCCGCGGGCAGGGCGAAGGAGACCTCTTCCAGCGCCGGGCGGAGGGATTCGGGGTAGGCGAAGGTCAGTTCCTGCGCGAGCAGGGCGGGGGGTTGGGGGCCATGGTCCATCGTCGGCATAAAGTAATAAAAATGAAGGCCCGGATCAAGGAAGATGAGAGGGAATAGCCAACCAGTCACGCTGAGCCTGGATGAGGGGAAGGAAGATATGGAAAGATGGAAGGATGGAAGGATGAAGGATAAAGAAAACATGAGGGTGGGATAGGCATTCCTGCCTGTCGGTGGGATAGACACTGGTCACATGATGCTTGGTGCTTGATGCATGGTGCTGGATGCTGGATGCTCGGAGGGCGACGCTTTGTCGTGGCCCCTACCTCCCTCCCCCGAGATCCCCGAAAAATCATCCCGCGCAAAAAATTGCACTTGACACAGGGGGAAGAATTGAGTATATTGAGGCGGCGATTATCCGGCCCCGCCCGGGAATGACCGTAACGCGTTCCCGGCCCCGCCCGGGAATGGTGCGTCAGCCAGGTCGACCCCGCCCGGGAATGGTGCGTCAGCCAGGCCGGCCCCGCCCGGGAATGATTCATCGCAGGCCAAACCTCGCCCGGGAATGACCGTAACGCGTCCCCGGCCCCGCCCGGGAATGATTCATCGCAGGCCAAACCTCGCCCGGGAATGACCGCAACGTGTCCCCGGCCCCGCCCGGGAATGATTCATCGCAGGCCAAACCCCGCCCGGGAATGACCGCAACGCGTCCCCGGCCCCACCCGGGAATGGTGCGTCAGCCAGGCCGGCCCCGCCCGGGAATGAATTCCCGGGCTACGTTGCTTCAGTCCGAAAGGACGTAAAGACATCCACTTTCAGTGGATCGAAACAATATAGCCC